>JANYKY010000353.1 GCA_025357975.1 Gemmatimonadaceae bacterium | reverse complement strand
CGGCGGCACTGATAAAATCATCGAAGACATTCTGCTTTTTGTCGAGCATTCCTGCTTCGTGCCATTCCTTTCCATATTCTCCCCCGCCGCGAATGTTCGCGACAGCGTAGATGCCGCCCATCTCGAGCCACACGAGATTTGCCGGTGAAAATGAGGGCGTCGTGGAGATGTTGAATCCACCGTAGGCATAGAGGAGCGTTGGATTATTGCCGTTCAGCACTGTGCCCTTCTTCATGGTCAGAAACATCGGCACGCGCGTTCCATCCTTGCTGCTGTAAAACACCTGCCGTGTTTCGTACTGGCTTGGATCGAACGCCATCTTCGGTGTCTTGAAAACGGTCATCGTCCGGCGTTTGACATCGTAGTGATACACTGAGCGCGGCGTGAGATACGAAACGAATGAAAAATAGAGATCGTTGTCATCCGGCTTGCCGCTGATCGCATCGACGGTTCCGATTCCGGGCAAAGCCAGATCGCCGAGGTATGGAAATCCAGGGGCAGTTATCGGTGGCGGCCGCTCGGGACGATTGGTGCGATCGTTTCCACGTTGTGAGCCACGCTGTCCGCCGGCCTGTCCGCCATTGCCGCCGGGACCACCGCCGTTTACACCGCGCCCGCGGAACGCATCGTTGGGATTCGGCATTCCGTAAAAACGCACGAGTGAATGCGCGTCCTGCAGGTACGAAGCGAAGAGCTCATTGCCTGCGACCGTAACACCCTGCAAAGCATCTTTCGTCTCGGGGATGACAGTAAGCCAATGGTTCGATTCTTCATTGTTGATATCGATCTGAACGAGCCGCCCCTTTGGCGCGCCGAGATCGGTGCGGACGAGAAACCGATCACCTGCGTTGTGAATGAATTCGTATTCACCGTCGAACTTGTCCACGAGCCGCACGAGAGGATTGCCAATCTTTGGCTTCCCCGGATCATCGAGAAAGACGTAGTAAAGGCGTGTTCGCGGATCAGTTCCCTGGGAGACGGTGATAATCAGGAACGTTCCGTCATCCGTCACTTCCGAGCTGAAGAGCCAGTCGGGATGATCTTTCTGGTCGAACACGACAATGTCCGACGTTTGCGCAGAATTGAGCTTGTGATACATCACGCGCTGATTCCGATTCACGTTCGTCATGGTGTTTCCTGACGTTGGCGCCTCGTAGTCCTCGTAGAAGAATCCCTTGTTGTCTTTCGTCCACGAAATACCGGAGAACTTCACCCACTTGAGCGTGTCTCTAGTATCCCGGAGCTTGTCAACGTCTCGAACCCTTATCTCCTGCCAGTCTGACCCGCTGGCTGACACGGAGTATGCGAGGTTGCGTCCATTCGGAGATGCACGTGTGCCCGAGAGCGCGACCGTACCATCTGACGAAAGTGTGTTCGGGTCGATCAGCACACGGGCGGGACGATCTCCATCGCGCACATACAGAACGCTCTGATTCTGGAGACCGGAGTTCTCGAGAAAGAACAAACGGTCGCCCACTTCTGTAGGCGCGAAGTACTTGGGATAATCCCAGAGCTTCGTCAGCCTGGCGCGAATTGCGTTCCTTTCGGGAATCGCGTTGAGGTACGAAACGGAGAGGTTGTTTTCAGCCGCGACCCATGCTTTGGTCTCAGGCGAATCCGTGTTTTCGAGCCATCTGTAAGGATCCGACACCGGCGTCCCGTGATAGTCATCGACCTGGGTCCCCTTCGCAGTCTGGGGATACGCAAGTCGCGTTGGGGCCTGTGCATTAGCGGCTGCCGCGAGCAGAAGCGGCAGGAGGATTGATGGAATTAGCGGGCGCATCAGAATGGGTTTCCGTTGTCGATAGTACGTGAATCTACGAGGATGACTGGCGTTCGTTCCACCCGGCTTCGCGACGAGACTGCCGGTGAGCTTTTAACACCGCTAACGAGCGCATCCCCCATGCTGGATATTCACACGTCATGACCGAGAAGAACAGGAGTGTGCGCCGGCCGATGTCGCGTGCCAGACGGTGGCGTTTTCCTTTGATAACGGCTGCCCTGCCCTTTGCGCTGCCAGTGCTCATCGAGGGCGGACTGAGAGCCGGCGGTTACGGGGCCGACTACAGTCTCTTCGTGCCGGTTCCTGACCATCCGGGCTATCTGGTTTCGAATGAAGAAATCGGGAAGCGTTACTTCGGGGCGAGCCCTTTCAGTCCTACACCGCAGCTGGATTTTTTCCGCGCGCAGAAGGACAAAAAAACTTTTCGTATTGTTTTTCAGGGCGAGTCTTCAGCACTTGGATTTCCGTACATCCACGGTGCAGCGCCGTCGCGAATGCTCGAGCAGCGGCTTCAGGCGTCATTCCCCGACAGGAACATCGAGGTAATCAACACCGCGTTGACGGCGGTGAACTCTTACACTCTTGTTGACGAGGCTGACGAGATAATCGCTCAGCATCCCGACGCTGTCATGATCTACACCGGGCACAACGAATACTACGACGTATTTGGCTCAGCCTCGAGCCGCTCGTTCAGCGGCCCGTTTCTCTGTCGAGCATACCTCGGCATCCGCCGGTTTCGACTTGGCCAGCTCCTCTCGAACACGATTGCAAAAGGTATGGCATCGCCAACGCCGAGCGGCGATTCTGCGCCGAGAACCGTGATGCAGTTGATGGCCGGAAAGCAGACGATGCCTTTTCGGTCGCGCGAATATCAGGCCGGCCTAGAGCAATTCAGGAGCAATCTTGGAAAACTCTTGTCG
>JANYKY010000318.1 GCA_025357975.1 Gemmatimonadaceae bacterium | reverse complement strand
CGCGCGTGAGCCATCTGCACGTAATAGACCGGGTTTTCTTCCGACTGCTTGAGCGCAACGTCGATGTCGAATACGAGTTGAGAATCGCTCTTACGCATCAGAAAGAAGAACCGCACGGCGTCGCCACCGACCTCATTGATGAGATCGCGAACCGTCACATAACTTCCTGCGCGTTTCGAGATCTTCACCTCTTCGCCGCTCTTCATCACAGTGACCATCTGATGAAGGACGTACTCCGGATATCCCTTTGGAACTCCCATGTCGAGCGCTTGCAGGCCGGCGCGAACGCGGGTTACGGTGCTGTGGTGATCGGCGCCCTGCACATCTATCGCGCGATGAAAGCCGCGTTCCCATTTTGTCACGTGGTATGCGACGTCAGGCAGAAAGTAAGTGTAGGTGCCGTCGCGCTTCCTCATGACACGGTCCTTATCGTCGCCGAACTGGCTGGTCTTGAGCCAGAGCGCTCCGTCGGACTCATAGGTCATGTCCTTCGATCTGAGTTCCTCGACAACGCGCTCCACTCTGCCGTCAGTGTATAGCGACGATTCGAGATAATAAGTGTCGAACCGGACGCCGAAAGCCTGGAGGTCGAGATCCTGCTCCTTTCGAAGCGCTGCAACTGCGCGGTCCTTGATGCTTGCCGGATGCTGATCGCTGATGATCGCGGTGGCAATCTCGCCGACGTATTCTCCATGGTAGCCGCCTTCGGGGATCGCGGGCGGCTCTCCCGTTCGAATCGAATCGATGCGAGCCTGAACACTCGCCGCAAGATTCTCGATCTGAACACCGGCGTCGTTGTAGTAGAACTCGCGCGACACTTTCCACCCAGTCCATTCAAGAAGGGTCGAAATCGCATCGCCAAGCGCGGCCTGCCTGCCATGACCGACGTGCAGCGGGCCGGTGGGGTTCGCGGAAACAAATTCGACGTTCACCGGCCGCCCTTTCCCGGCATTCGATTCACCGAAATCTTCGTTCGCCTCGATCACACTTCGGACGCTTTCCGCGATGACCTTCGGATCGAGGCGAAAGTTCATGAAGCCGGGTCCTGCGATGTCCACAGTCTCGACGCCGGCGTCGGACAGCTTCATCCTCTCCCGCAGCAGCGCAGCAATATCGGCGGGCTTCTTTCTGAGCGGGCGCGCGAGTGTCATCGCCAGGTTCGTCGACCAGTCGCCAAACGAAGGGTCGCTCGGTCGTGTAATGACCGGCTCGATAGGATCTGGAGCACCGAGCTCGCGCGCGGCATTGATGAGCTCCGCGCGAATTCGATTCGCCGAGCTCAAGTGTCCTTGCCGCTCTTCGCCGGAGCCACCGGCGTCGGTGCAGGCTTGGATTCCGTTTTCGCCGGCGCGGGAGCGGAGGTCGCGGGAGCGGAGCCGGTTGCTTTGCCTGCGCTCGCATCCGGTGCTGGGGCCTTTGCGTCGCTTCCGGCGGAATCCGGCTTCGCGCTCTTGTCCGACTTGTCGGCTTTTTCAGCCTTCGCCGTTGCCGCAGATGCAGCAGAAGTTGCGGCGTCTCGTTCGGCCTTCTTGCCGTCCTTGCCGTAGTCGGTGATGTAGAAACCGGAGCCCTTGAAAACGAGACCGGCCGCAGACATGAGGCGCACGGCGACCTTCCCGCAGACCGGGCACTTCTCCTCGGGGGTGGCGGAGCCTATCGAGCGGTAAAATTTTTCAAAGTCGTGCCCTTCCGGGCAGCGGAATTCGTACAGCGGCATTCGTATGTGCTGAGGGCGGCATCTAAGGGGAGCGAACCCTCAAAGCTACTTTCGGCGGGGAGATGCCTCAACCCGTCCCGTCAGGACGTCGTACCTGCGTTTGACTTCAGAAAATCAACTAATTGGTCCGCGGATTGGGCGGATTGGGAGCGGATTTGGCCTCTTTCACGATCCTGTTTCGTTGCGCAGGGACCAAACCAATTTTTCGTTTTTTGTTTTTATCCGCGCCAGTCCGCTCCGAATCCGCCCCAATCCGCGGACTAATTAGTTGTTTTGATTTCGATTTTGACTTTGACTTTCCGAAGACGCATTGAAGTACGGCAGCTAGTAAGGATCAACCAGGATCGTAGCGGCCCCACTTATTCTTGAGCGCGTCCGCAATTTCACCAACCGTACATCGAGCGCGAACAGCATCGATGATGAGCGGCATCATTGGCTCTGCAGCGGCGTCAGTTAGCATCGCTGCCGCAGACATCTCGATCGCTCCGAGACAGCCCTCGACAGCTTGCTCGTCCCGCTTGTCTTTGACCCGGGTCAAGGCTTCCCGCTGGCCTTTCTCCAGCGCTGAAAAATCCGGTGCTGGAATCGGTGGCGGCGGCTCACCGTCCGTGAATCGATTGACACCCACTACGACCGTTGACTCATTCTCGACACGCAGCTGATGTTCGTACGCACTGCGCGCGATCTCCTCCTGAAAGAATCCGGCAGCGATTGCAGCCTCTGACCCGCCAAGCTCATCAGACTTGACGATGAGCTCCATGGCCCTTGCCTCAAGCTCGTTCGTCAGATGTTCAACGTAGTAGCTGCCTGCGAGGGGATCTGCGACGTTCGCAATACCGGACTCGTACGCGAGAATCTGCTGCGTGCGCAGTGCGAGCGTCGCAGCCTGCGCAGTCGGGAGAGCCAGAGCCTCGTCGTACCCATTCGTATGGAGCGATTGCGTTCCGCCAAGCGTCGCAGCCAGTGCCTGGATGGTGACGCGCACCACGTTGTTGAGTGGCTGTTGCGCGGTGAGAGTCACTCCGCCGGTCTGCGTGTGGAATCTCATGCGGCAACTCGAATCCGACGCTCCAAAACGTTCGCGCATGATGCGCGCATACATCCTGCGCGCCGCGCGAAACTTCGCGATCTCCTCGAACAAGTCATTATGCGACGCGAAGAAAAATGACAAACGCGGAGCGAAAGAATCCACGGGCAGGCCTGCGGCAATAGCCCGCTTCACGTATTCGATTGTATCGGCAAGCGTGAACGCCAGCTCCTGAACGGCAGTCGCGCCGGCCTCGCGAATGTGATATCCGGAAATCGAAATGGGATTCCAGTTCGGCAGCTCCTTCGCGCAAAAACGGAACACTTCGGAAATGAGACGAAGGCTCGGCTCCGGCGGATAGATGTACGTGCCGCGAGCGATGTATTCCTTGAGGATGTCGTTCTGAATCGTGCCGCTCAACGCGTTGCGCGGGATTTCTCGCTCCTCAGCAACGACGATGTACATCGCAAGCAGCGTCGCCGCCGTTGCGTTGATCGTCATGGAGGTCGATACGGTCTCCAGCGGCAACCCGTCGAGCAGCTCATGCATGTCCTCGACCGTATCGATCGCTACGCCAGCGCGACCCACTTCTCCGAGAGATCGAGGCGAATCCGAATCGAGGCCCATCTGGGTCGGAAGATCGAATGCGACAGACAACCCGGTCTGGCCGGCTGCGAGCAGGTGTCGAAAGCGTTGATTGGTCTCGCGCGCAGTTCCGAATCCTGCGTACTGACGCATGGTCCACAGGCGCCCGCGATACATGTTGGCCTGAACTCCCCGGGTGTACGGCCACCTGCCTGGATCGCTCAGGTCGTTTGCGTAATCAATCGGTGAGTCAGCCGGACTATATGCGGGCGCAAGCGGAACGCCCGCCGGAGAAAGCGTTTCGGCGGGAGGTCCGCCGCCACCGGTCATCGGGCGGCTAGCGGCATCTCGTCAGGGACTGTTTTGCCAAGCATGGACAGCGCGATGTCCACGTCGCCCTTGCTGCCGATGTACAGCGGCGTGCGCTGATGTAGATCGGTGGGCTCGACGTCGAGAATGCGCTTGTCGCCAGTAGTGGCGGACCCACCGGCCTGCTCGACGATAAACGCCAGAGGATTGGCCTCATATAGAAGGCGAAGCTTTCCTTTCTGATTTTTTTGATTGGCCGGATACGCGAAGAGTCCGCCGCCGAGGAGATTGCGGTGAAAGTCAGCGACGAGAGATCCGACGTATCGAACACTCATCGCAGCTCGTTGCCCATCGAGCCCGCGATATCGCCGCATCAGCGCGCGGACGTCTTCGGACCACAGGCGCTCATACGAATCGTTCACCGATAAGTAGCGACCGCTGTTCGGGATCCGAATGTCAGGGTGCGAGAGCAGGAATTCACCAATCTGCGGATCCAGCGTGAAGCCGTGGGCGCCCTGGCCCGTCGTATACACCATCATCGTGCTCGAGCCGTAGATGACGTAGCCTGCAGCGACCTGGCGCCGGCCGGGTTGCAGCATGTCTTCCATATCGCCGCGCGAACCGCGAGTGATCTTCCGCACTACGGAGAAGATCGTTCCAACCGGAACATTGACGTCGATATTCGACGAGCCGTCGAGCGGGTCGAAGAGCAGGCAATACTTGCCGCACTTGAAGTTATCTGGAATGTGAATGATTCCAGGCTCCTCTTCGGAGGCCATCGCGCAGAGTCTGCCGCCGTGGTCCACGGCCTTGACGATTATCTCGTTGGCGAGGACGTCGAGCTTCTCCTGCGTCTCTCCCTGAACGTTGATGTCGTCGGTGGCGCCCAGAATGTCGGCGAGCCCCGCGCTCCTGACCTTGTTGGCGATCATCTTCGCCGCGAGGGCGAGATCATACAAAACCCCCGACA
>JANYKY010000307.1 GCA_025357975.1 Gemmatimonadaceae bacterium | reverse complement strand
CTGCACGGTGATGGAATCGCCAACTACCTCAGTGATCCGGTGTTTCGCTCCCTTTGCGCCGAGCCTCCAGAGCAAAACGCACAAGCCGCGGTGCGCCAGTTCCTCGAGGTCTTCACTCATCCGGCATTTACGTGGGCCGATATCACCTGGCTCAAAACGCAAACGAAGTTGCCGCTTTTGATAAAAGGGATCGTCCATCCCGGCGACGCGTTGAAAGCGGCTGACCTCGGAGTCGACGGAATTGTCGTGTCGAACCACGGTGGAAGACAGGCCGACGGAGCGGTTGGAACTCTCGACGCACTACCGGCAGTCGTCGAAGCAGTTGGCGATCGCGTTACGGTGCTTCTTGACAGCGGCGTTCGACACGGCGCAGACGTCATCAAGGCGATTGCGCTTGGCGCGAAAGCCGTGCTGCTGGGACGTCCTTACGCTTACGCCCTGGCCAGCCACGGCGAAGAAGGCGTGCACCACCTTCTTCGCACTTTTATGGCAGATATCGATCTTCAGCTCGGCCTGTGTGGCCAGGCCTCGATTGCCCGGCTCGAGCGGTCCCTGCTAGAAAGCCGGTAAGGTCAGGACCACTTCGTCCCCCTCGTGGACCGTAATTGTCTCCGAGATCGGAGCTCTGACTCCTCCGATCGGATCCGCGAGAAAACGAACGTCGGTTGATTCGTACACGATTCCGCGCGGAATCGTGAGCTTCGTAGTTGCCAAAGCGTCAGCGGTGCCAAGACGGATGCGCTGGCCTCCGCGGATTATGAAGATGTCCATTTGAAGTGACGCCCTGTTGTCCACCGTAACAGTCGTCTGCGGCCGATTATCTGACGAAGTCGGTTTTCCCATCGATGCGCACGCCGCAAAAATGCCCAAAATCCCGACAAGCCCCAGCAGCTTCATTGTCTTACTCATTGCACTCTCCGGATGCCATAGTCATACACGCGAAGCCGGTAACGTTCCAGACACCGTCCGTTCATCCGTCGTTGCAGCGGGACGTAGGACGCCGTGGTCCACGGGCTCGACGTCACGTCGGATAAACAGGTATTCGTAGAGCGCGCAGGCTGCCACTGAACCCGCGATTGGAGCGATCCAGTAGATCAGCTGCGCTTCGAATATTCCGCTCGCGACGGCAGGGCCGAATGATCTCGCTGGATTCATCGACCCACCCGTAAGCGGCCCGATTGCGAGCATATCGGCAGTGACGACAAGTCCGATTGCGAGTCCGCCAATTCGTGGCGACTTAGGATCCACGGCCGTTCCGAAGACGACGAGCGCAAGGAAGAACGTCGCAACAAACTCGAGTACAAAGCCCTGACTGCCCGATACCTGAAGCGCCAGCGATTGACCTCCGCCTCGCGTGATTTCAAACAGGGTGAACGGGAACGTGAACTTGAGGGTGTATGCCGCGACGATAGCGCCGATAAGCTGGCCCAGGATGTACACGCCGGCCATCGGTACTCCGATGCGGCGAGCGACGACGAAGCCAATCGTAATGGCCGGATTGAAATGGCCTGAGATTCTCATCAACGCGCTCACCATCACGCCGAAGATCAGACCGTGGGCGAGTGCAATGCCGATCAATCCCGTGGGACTATTGCTGTCCTTCGCAATCATGATCGCCGCGCCACCAACGAATACAAGCGCATACGTGCCGATGAACTCGGCAATAAAGTGGCGCCATGAATCCCGCATAAGTGCTCCGCTGTCGATGATGGGCCGCGGCGGCCCTGTCGCGTCAGTTCACGCGGCGAAGCACGAGCGCAGCATTGATGCCGCCAAATCCGAACGAATTCGTCAAAACGTGCTCGACACGCGCATCGCGTCCTGTGCCGGCCAGAAAGTTAAGGTCGCACGCATCGTCGGCAACGGCGAGGTTCACGGTCGGAGGGAGCCATTCGCGCGAAATCGCCAGCGCGGAGATCGCGGTTTCGATCGCACCAGAAGCGCCGAGTGCGTGACCGTAGTAGCCCTTGGTCCCGCTGACCGGCATCGTGCTCGCACGCTCACCAAATACTTCTTTCAGTGCCTTGGTCTCTGTAGGATCGTTGAGCGGAGTAGAGCTACCGTGGGCGTTGATGTATCCGACTTCATCAGGAGTGATGTTGGCATCACGCAGCGCCAGGCGCATCGATCGCGCGGCCTGAGAGCCGTCTGGTCGAGGTGCCGTCATATGATATGCATCATTTGTAAACCCAAAGCCGGCTATCTCCGCGTAAATCTTCGCGCCTCGCGCCACCGCTCTCTCGTATTCCTCGAGCACGAGAACCGCGGCGCCCTCACCCATCACGAAACCATCTCGATCCTTGTCGAACGGCCGTGAGGCACTTCCTGGATCATCGTTGCGTGTCGACATCGCACGGATTATCGAGAATGCACCAAAGCAAAGCGGAGCCAGTGGAGCTTCCGCGCCGCCAGAGACCATGACGTCCGCATAGCCATCCCTGATCTGCCGAAACGCCTCTCCGATCGCAATTGTGCCTGATGCGCAGCTCATCGCATTCGTGGAATTAGGCCCGGTGACACCGAGCTCGATTGCGATATTGCAGCTGGCGGCTCCGCCGAACACACATAAGGCAAGCATCGGATCGACAGAACGCACGCCTTCACGCAAGAACACATCGAGCTGATGCTCGGCGAATTGAAGCCCGCCGAGGGCCGTGCCCATGGTCGAGCCGATCTGGTCGCGATCTTCGGTGGCGAGATCGATACCCGAATCGGCAATCGCCATATGAGCTGATGCGACAGAGAAATGCCCAAACCGGTCGAGCCTCTTGACCTTCTTGCGGTCCAGGTGATCACCCGCGTCGAAGTCATTGACCTCGGCCGCGTTGTGACTCTTGAAAATCGACGGGTCGAACCGAGTGAGTGAGCCGACGGCCGATTCCTCGCGCCTAAGGCCGTCCCACAGACCCTCGACGGTCGATCCGATTGGGGTGACTGCTCCGATTCCCGTAATGACGACTCTTCTCTTGGACAATTCGCTACTTCTCCTGATTTCCGACTGATGACTCCGCGCTTTCGCGTTGAGGCGTCTCGCGTTCTGCTACTCGTGCCAACCCGGCAAGAGTGCGCGAAGCGATACCATGAATGAACACCGGGCCGATAATCATCGTCGCCGCGGGGATTCCAACGAAGGGCAGAGGGACGCCGTCCCACACGTGGACGATGCGAACGTGAGTGCCTCTCGGAACGGCGTGAAACGTCCATTCCACTTCCATGCCTTTCGTTATACCCCCGATGTGCCGAAAACGGATTGCCGGAGCACCTTCGTCTACCGACATCTCTGAAAGCCACCACGTTGGCCAGCCGATTGGACCGAATGGCCTGTCAGCCGACATCTCGACTACGCCGCCACCATCGGATGCCCGCTCGCGGAAGCGAACGAAGCGATAGTGGGCGAGATGCGTAGGCCAGCCCTCCACTTTGCGAGCGAGCTCGAAGATTACGCGCCACGGAGCCGCGACAATTCCCTCATCCACCACATCCATCGGGCGTCCGAGCGGCATCGGGCCGAGCTCGAACGGCTCGCGCATCGTCATCAGGTTGGATCCCACCCCGCGGTCACACGGAAACCGAGGCGGTGAGTCACTTCCGGGAAAATTCCCGTTGCAGTTTTGACGATGTCAGAAAGCTCTTCGGGAATGAATCCGCGCATTACAGAAACTACACCATCATGCCTGCTCACAGGATGGAACCCGAGCGGGAATGACGCGGCCCATATTCCAGCGACCGCGAAAATGCTACGGCGCAAATCGCTGATCACCACGCGTTGTCTGGCGACGCGATTCATCTCGCGCACGACAGCTACCGCATCGTCGAATTCAAAGTGGTGCAGCATTTGAGACGCCATCACTACATCGACGCTTTTTGTCCTGAACGGAAGCTTCATCGCGTCCCCGCGTGCAACTACATCGTTGCGATCGCGATGCTTCGCCACGAGCGGTAGTGACATGTCGAATCCAACAGTCCACAAATCGAGTCCGAGCTTCCGTGCAATTCGCTTCGCTGCCGCCGGGATATCGCCTTGTCCCGTGCCGACGTCCAGCATCGATCCCCTCGATTTCATCTTCGCGAGAGCGCAGGACAGCTCCGCGATTGCGGCTCTGCGCCCTCCAAAAAGCACGTTCGCTCGCGCAACGTCGGACATCGCACAATGCGTGTGGGCAAATTCAAATCGAGCGTCAACTGTTCGATCACGCGCA
>JANYKY010000264.1 GCA_025357975.1 Gemmatimonadaceae bacterium | reverse complement strand
CCATTTTTGGTTCTTCGCAATTAGCACACGAAATATAAAGAAAATTTGACGGTCCCCCACGACGCTTTGCGTATCGGTAATCAGCATCGCGTTGACCCTCAAACTCCTATCGAGGATACTGTCGGTGCTTTGTGGGACCTGGTGAAAAAGGGAGTTGGCAGAGCTGGAGGCCATTTTTCCGCCGGGAGCTGCATCCGGAACGCGCTATCCCGAGGCGATGATGAAATCAGTCAATGCGTGACTGGCGCACGTCTGGTCCACCATTGATGTTGAAATAGCACGGCCCGGCGAGGGCACGCTGTCCTCCTCGGCTGTCGTGACAGCCAATGGAGGAAGCATGCGTCGAGGTCTTGTTCCTGTTTCATTTCTGATAGGTAGTGTGCTTCAGGTAGCGGCGCTGCAGAGCGCGTCTGCCCAATCGCGCGGCGGCTTTTTCAACGATGGAAATCGCGACGGGGTGAGCAGTGGTTTTGCGCTGAGTGCGATAGGGTTGGGGAGCGCGGCGGTTGCGACAAGTGCAGTCAACCTCATTCATCCGACTTATCTCGGTGGCTTCATCGGATTGATGGTAGGAACCGCTGGGATTGCGGTCGGTGCTGATCATCTCGACGGCAATCATGGTACTGAGCAGGTCGGAAGCTTGACTCTCGGCTTGGGCGTGGTGTCAGCGTTTACCGGGGTGTATGCGCTCGTCAAAGCCCACGAGCGCGAGCAATCCAGAGGTCGCGATCGTGACCGCGACCGGTGGCGTCATTCGCCCCGGCGGCGACACGGCATGGAACTCATGCCTGACATGGGTCTGCAGCGGGGTTCGCCAGCAGTCGGACTCCGGGTCCACACCGATTTCTAAATCCGATTTGGTTCAACGGCAGACTTCCGTCGCGATCGTTACACTCGCATCACGCGGTATCGCGCAGTTGCGAGCTGGAAGAGCCCGAACGCGATAAGGCCGATTGCGACGATGCCGAAGATGAGGTGGCCTTTCGGCTCTCGCGCGATTGCATCGAGCGATTGCGCGATGCCGCCCGCTTCGGCCGGGTTGTATGACCATCCGGCGCGGCAAATCAGTACTCCAATCATGCCGAAGACTGCGGCGCGTGCGGAAATTCCAAATTTTCCTGAGCGCTCAACCATCGCCCTCACTCTGGCGCTAGCTGATGTAAGGTCGAGCCGCTTCAGGAACTTACCGGAGGCCGCCTTGTACATCTGATAAATCGCGTAGCCGATAAAAGTGAGGCCTATCAGGATAACGATCAGCCGTCCTCCCGGCACGCCCATTACGCGATCGACGTAACTCGGCGCCTTGTTTCCATTTGGCGTCGGATGATGCATCAGGTACCTGAGCGTATAGACGCCGAGCGAGCCGTATGCGAGGCCCCGGATCGCATCGCCGGCGCGAAGTGCGAGACTCGATGGCTCATCACCGCGTCGCTCCGCGTCCGTTGCCGCGCTGACAAGACGCCAGACGGCGTAACCGAACAGGCCGATCATTACAACTATCAGTGCCACCTTCCCAAAAGGGGCCTGGCCGATTGCGCGCAGCGCGCCTTTGCTATCAGTGGCTTTGCCTCCGCGGCCGAACGCTGCTTCGGTCGCGAGAAAGCCGAGCACGATGTAGACCAGCCCTTTGGCTGCGTAACCGAGGCGCCCAAGGCGCACGATCAGTGGATTCATTCACAAAATATGCATCACGCGCGCACTCGCTGTTAAAATTCGCAGATGCCCAGGTTCAGAGGCCGTCGTCTCGACCGAATTGAGTCTTCACCGCAGTTCCATGCTGGCCGTTTTCGCAACGCTGGAACGATGCGACCGCCCATGAGCGGCAGCTCGCCGTCGATCATGAGAGATCTTTTGTTCGGTGGAAAAAAGCGCGTGCCGCATTCTCCCCTGCCGGTCGAGAGTCCGCTGGCAACGTGGTTGACGCCGCCATCGACGGGCCTTCGTGTAACCTGGTTCGGCCACAGCACACTGCTCATCGAGTGCGATGGCGTCAGGGTTCTCACGGATCCTGTGTTCGGAGATCACGCATCACCCGTGTCATTCATCGGAAGAAAACGATTTCATCCCGTTCCGGCGAAGCTCGAAGAATTGCCGCCGCTGGACGCTGTTCTCCTGTCGCACGATCACTACGATCACATGTGCAGGCCGACAATCCGTGCGCTTGGCCGGATGGGAGTTCCGTTCGTGACCTCCCTCGGCGTCGGAGAGCGGCTCGAGAAGTTCGGCGTGAACGCTAAGGTGATAACTGAGCTCGACTGGTGGGAAGAGCATGATCTGCCCGGCGCGATGACAGTAATCGCTGCGCCCGCACAGCATTTTTCCGGACGAGGGCTGCGCGATCGTAATGCTACCCTGTGGTCTTCCTGGGTTCTGAGAACAGCGAAGCATAAAGTTTTTTTCTCTGCAGACACTGGCCTCAACGACGACCTCGCGACAATCGGCAACCGTTTCGGGCCGTTCGATCTCATCATGTTGGAGATAGGCGCGTCGCATCCGGCGTGGGCAGACATCCATCTGGGCCCGGCGAATGCATTGAAGGCATTCGAAATGTTGGGCGGCGGAACGCTGCTGCCGATTCACTGGGGGACATTCGATCTTGCGTTGCATTCGTGGGAGGAGCCGGCTGAGACACTCGTCGCGCTTGCCGCGGAGCAGGGGATCCGTGTTGTGACACCCCCTGTTGGACGCGCAATTGAGCCTGCCCTGGTCACCGAGGTTACGCCATGGTGGCGCAAGATTCTCACTAAAAGGGATGAACGATGAACCGAGAAGACGGAATGAGCAGCCCGTGGTCGATCGCAGTTGGGGCTTTCCTGATTGTCGAAGGCGTATGGGGTTTGATGAGCCCTGTGGTCTTTGGTGCGCTCACGACTAACACTCTACATGCGTGTATCCACATCGTGCTTGGCATCGTCGGTATCACCGCCGGCATGAGGGGCGGAGCGCGTGGATTCAGCACGTTCCTCGGAGTGCTGCTGATCGCGGTGGGAATACTACGGTTCGTGCCTGGAGCGAGTGACATCGTCGTGAGCTTGCTCAACGTCAACTACGCGGTGGCATACTTCAACATCGCAGTTGGAATCATCTCTCTGGTCATCGTACAACTATCGAAAAGGCCACAAGTCGCAGCGCCTTAGCGCTTCGCCTTCCGGCTAAGGATTCTTCAGTGACAGTACCCGAGAAGCCGGTTGTTTTCTTCGAGAATCAGGGAACCTGGGAGAAATGGCTAGGCTCTCATTTTGATTCTTCAGCCGGCGTCTGGCTGCGGATCGCAAAGAAGGCCGCGAATCTCGACTCGGTCACCTACCAGGAAGCGCTCGACACAGCGCTGTGCTACGGATGGATAGACGGGCAGAAAAAAAAGTGGGATGACGAATCGTGGATTCAAAAGTTCACTCCACGTGGTAAGCGGAGCGTCTGGTCGAAAATAAATCGTCAAAAGACGGCCGCGCTCATCGCAGACGGCCGGATGATGCCGTCGGGACTCGCTGCAATCGATCGCGCCAAACAGAACGGTCAGTGGGATGCGGCCTACGACTCGCACAGCACGATCGACGTCCCGGGTGACTTCAGGAAGGCGCTCGACAAGAGTCGAAAGGCAGCGAAATTTTTCGAGACGCTCAGCAGCCAGAACCGCTATGCGATCCTCTGGCGCATCCAAACGGCAAAGAAAGAAGAGACGCGAAATCGGCGCATCGCTCAGTTCGTGGAAATGCTCAAAGAGGGCAATACCCTCCATTGATGAACGCCCGTACGCGACAAAGCGCTTGACAGTGGCTCGTGCGCGCTGCTATCCTCGATCCATGCCGCCGCGCCAGCGCTATTACTCCTATTCTTATTCGACCCTCTCAACGGGCCGCTATCTGGAGTTTTCGCGAGCGTAGTCAGCATCATTGTAGTCGCGTAATTTCTCAGAGGGCCCGTGAAAACGGGCTCTTTTTTATTAGTCCCCAATCAAGCCGGCTCATCTCATGATCATCGTTACTCGCTCCACCATCTCAGAGTCCGAACTCGACCACATACGGGAGAGGGTCGAAGCTCTCGGGCTTCGGACGCACCTGTCGCGCGGAGAGCATCGCACTATCATCGGCTGCATCGGAGACGAGGCGCTGCTCGAAGGTATTTCTCTGCGATCGATGCCCGGCGTCGAGTCGGTGATGGCGGTTCTCAAGCCTTACAAGCTCGCCTCTCGCGACTTCGCAGCCGAGAAGACAGTTGTGAACGCCGGCTTCGGTGCGATCTTCGGCGGCGACGCGATCACCGTTATCGCCGGTCCATGCTCGGTCGAGAACAGGCAGATGCTCGAAATGACAAGCGCCGCTGTGCGCTCGGCCGGAGCTTCAATGCTGCGCGGAGGAGCATTCAAGCCAAGGTCGTCACCGTACAGTTTTCAGGGCCTTGGCCTGGAGGCGCTAAAAATGCTCGCAGATGTGCGGCGTTCGGTCGGCCTTCCGGTGGTTACGGAAGTTCTCGACACTCGGCACGTGGACCTCGTCGCCGAACATGCAGACATGCTGCAGGTTGGCGCGCGCAACATGCAAAACTTTGCGTTGTTGTCCGAGCTGGGACGAGTTCAGCGACCAGTGCTGCTCAAGCGTGGTATGTCAGCTACCGTCAAGGAGTTGTTGATGGCGGCTGAGTACATCATGGCGCACGGAAATCCGAACGTCGTCCTGTGCGAACGCGGAATCAGAACATTCGAGACGGCGACTCGAAATACCCTCGACATCTCAGCTATACCGGTGCTGAAGCGCGAGACCCATCTTCCGGTTCTGGTAGACCCCAGTCACGCGGGCGGCGATGCAGATCTGGTGGCACCCCTTTCGTTCGCTGCCATTGCTGCTGGAGCGGATGGGCTCATTATCGAAGTTCATCCCGACCCTGAGCATGCATTGTCGGATGGTGATCAATCGCTACCGCTCGATTCGTTTTCGACGCTGATGCGTCAGCTCGAGCCGTTCGCCGTCGCGGCTGGTCGCAAACTGCGCCTGCCGGTTGCTGCCCGTGATTCGACAGGCTCGCAGTCGACGCCCGCAATGACAACAACTGCGACGTTATGACAGACAACATTGAGCCGTCCGCGGCCCTCGCTCAACTCGGGGCATGCAGGCAGGATCTCGAAAGGCTGGATCGTGAAATAATCACGTTGATCGGGCAGAGACTCACGCTTGCCCGCACGACGACCGCGCTCAAGCGCGCTGCAGATCTCCCCGTTCTCGACCCTCAGCGTGAGGCTGTCGTCATACGAAACGCTGTGTCGCACGCAAGAAAACTCCGCGTCCCCGAAGAGCCCGTGCGCGAGATTTTCTGGCACATCGTAGGGATGTCCCGGCGTATTCAGGAAGAGGCCGAGTGACGGGTACTCCGACTGTCGCGGTCATCGGGCTGGGATTGATTGGTGGTTCGATGGCGCGAGCTCTCTCTGCAAATGGCGTCGACGTGATTGCATACGACCGCAATGCCGCGTCGATCGACGCGGCGATCAGTGAAGGAGTGGTTGAACGCGCTATGGGCGCACAACTCAGCGGTATCCGTGAAGCTGAAATAATCGTGATCGCCCTGCCTGGCGATGCTGCGCGTGAGCTCATTCGCGCGTCGGCAAGCTCGTTTGCTCACGCAATGTTGATCATGGACGTGGGAAGCGCCAAGCAGCTGGTTATTGCTGCCGCGGAGGCGGCCGGGATCGGCGAGAGATTCGTCGGGTGTCATCCACTTGCCGGCGATCACAGATCTGGATGGCCCGCGTCGCGGGCTGACATGTTTCAGGGTCACCGGGTATTTCTCTGTCCTTCGGCAAGTACCTCGGACGATACCCTGCGCAGCGCGCAGGCATTCTGGAAATCTCTCGGTAGTGTGCCCATCGTCGCGGACGCGGCTGCGCACGATTCGCACATGGCTTGGATCAGTCATCTACCTCATATCATTTCGTCTTCGCTTGCGCTGACTCTTCGTGACGCAAGCCTGTCTCACTCCGAGCTGGGCCCGGGCGGACGCGACATGACTCGCCTGGCCGGAAGCTCACCCGAGATGTGGACCGCGATTGCTCATGAAAACGCGGAAGCAATAACTCGAGCTATTTCTGCATTCGAAGAACGGCTGTCGGCGCTCAAGAATGCAGTTACGCGCCGAGATGCGGAATCATTTCAATTGCAATTCTCAGCCGGGAGCGCCTGGAGCTCCGAGACGTAAGCAGCAGCGGCAGCATTGGCTAAATTCTGCTCATGAATCAGACAATGAATCCGCCGTCGGTGCGGGTCGCGCCAGTCGAGGACATTCGATCCCAGTTTCCCGCGCTCGAGCGGGTGCACAATGGGAACAAGGTGGCATACTTCGACGGACCAGGCGGTACTCAGGTACCGCGGTCAGTCACCGATGCGATGGTCGATTATCTCTACAATCGCAACGCGAACACGGACTGGGCGTATCCCTCGAGCGCCGAGACCGATGCGGCTATCGCGTATGCAAGATTGGCGTTTGGCGATTTTCTGGGCGCTTCGCCAGATGAGATCGTCTTCGGCGCGAATATGACAACGCTCAACTTTCATCTATCGCGCGCACTTGGAAGAAATCTCAAGGCGGGCGACGAGATATTGATCACGGAACTCGATCACCATGCCAACGTCGATCCATGGAAAGAAGTTGCGCGCGATCGCGGGCTATGCGTGAAGACAGTAAGAATGATTCCAGAAACCGGCCAGCTCGACTGGGATCACTTTGGGAGCTTGCTTACCGGGCGAACGCGAGTCGTCGCAGTTGGTGCAGCATCAAACGCTCTCGGCACGGTCAACGACGTCCGTAAGGCGGCTGAAATGGCGCATGGCGTTGGAGCTCTCATCTTCGTCGATGCTGTGCACTTCGCGCCCCATGCAGTTCCAGATGTTCAGAGTCTCGACTGCGATTTCCTTGCGTGTTCCGCGTACAAGTTCAACGGGCCCCACATCGGACTTCTTTATGGAAGGCGCGAGCTGATTGCAAGCGCTGCGTTCCCGAGGCTCGAGCCCGCGCATGATACCGCGCCGGAGCGTGCTGAAACCGGCACGCTGAACCATGAGGGCATAGTCGGAGCCGGCGCAGCGATCGACTTCTTCGCATCTCTGGCCGACTCAGGTTCGACGAGGCGTGGGCGACTCCTTTCCACTTTCGAAGAGGTGCACACTCGCAGCGCCACCCTGCTCTCGGAGATGTGGCGCGGGCTTGGAGCCATAGATGGTGTGAAATTATTTGGCCCGTCTCCCGATTTTCCCCGCACGCCGACGATTGCATTCACGGTAAACGGCATCAAGTCGCGCCGAGTGGCTGAGTTACTGGCTGAGCGCGGCGTGTTCGTGTCACACGGAGATTTTTATGCGAGCACTGTGTTGAAGCGGCTCGGGCTCGAAGACGAGGGTCTCGTTCGCGCTGGGTGTGCGATTTACACGAGCGAAGATGAAGTTGGGCGACTGGTCGAGGGAGTCGCGTCGCTCATGGCCAGGCGTAGAGCCTGATCCGGCCTGCCGTCGCGAGCGACGCTGGAGACGTTAGCGACCTTGTTACGCAGCTAGGCTACCCGGCCAGCGCTGAGGAAGTGGCTCGGCGGCTCGAGTGCGAAAATCTCTGTTACTTCTGGCATCCAGCGCGAAGCAACGCACAAATTCTACGAGCATATCGGATACGCCCTTACCGGTCTAAGATTTACGAAGGTCCTAACCGGCAAACCGTGAAATCTTCAATCGATCAAATGATGTCAAAAGACGAGGGCGAAATTCGGGACCTGATTGCGTTATGGCATCGCGCATCGGCCGAGGGTGACGTGGACACTGTGTTGGGATTGATGAGCGACGACGTCGTTTTTCTGGCGGCGGGAAAGGAGCCGATGGGAGGTCGCTATGCGTTTGAAAAAGCGCTCCGTGCCCTTCTTGCATCGCATCGTGTCGAGTCGAGCGGCGACGTGCAGGAGGTCAAGGTTTCGGGCAACATGGCGTATGCGTGGAGCTTTCTGAATGTTCAGGTTACTCCCCTGGCCGGCGGTGAAACGTCCGTAAGGTCGGGAAATGTCTTGTCGATTTTTAACCGGCAGGCTGATGGATCGTGGCAGCTTACACGCGACGCAAATCTGATGGCCTGATTGCGAGAAATGGCGGAGTGCGAGATTCTCGCACTCCGCCATCCATTCACTCTTTCGCCTTGCCCCAATCCCTCGGTGACCTCATGAGGCCGGTCTTCATCGTGATATAACCGATGATGTCCGCGACGAGAAAGACAACCACCATCATTCGAAATGATCCGAACGCCAACACATGCGTCTGTGCAAGCAGCGCGGCGAGCATCACTCCGAGAACTGCGCTCGAGATGAAAAACCCTTCGGCCGATGTGCGAAACGTGCTTGAGCTCATTCTCACTCCTGAATTTGAAGAGCGATGTCTGGCCAGCTGACCCTACAAGATCGTGTGATCTGCGCCAAGCGCAATGTGATCAAATTGCTGCAGGATGCAGCCGCAGGGCCCGCCGGCCAGCCGTAACCGAGTGCTAGAACAGCAACGAGAGCGTGGTGGTTCCCGAGGCCCAGAGCGCAGATGCGGCGGCTGCGTCCCACCCGATTGGACCAAGCTCCCACGCCAGGTACACTGTGCGGGCCGCCGCGACACCATCTGCCGCGAGCACTTTCCCGAAGCCCCTGATGTACGCGTTCTGCCACCATCTCCCAACATTTCTGGGAGTCAGCGACGGAGTATTGACAGAGTTGAGCGTGGCAGCGCTCATGTCGAGCGGTGAAAGCGTATAGGCAGTGGCGATCGTTCCCGGTATTGAAACCCATGCTGCCAAATTTGCCTCCCAATAGTCGAGCGAGCTCAATGCAACGGATGCGACCCCGATGACCGCGCCCGCTTCGGCAGCCGGCAGGCCGACAGCCTGAGTCTCGATGCTCTGGATTCCATTGATGTACGCCAACCGTGTGGTTGCGGTGTTGGCCAGATCGATGATCTGATTGATGTAATTCTGAGCTGCGGCCGAGAGCGCATGCCTCGGTTGATTAGCCGTGCCGATGCCGATCACGACAGTCTCGCTAAGGTCACTCGAATCGGCTGGACAGACTTCGCCGACCAGCGACGGATCGACGAGGCCGGCTGGAATGTCCCGATGCCGCGCCGTGCGGTTGAATTCCTTGACGGCCTTCGCCGCGATCTTGCACAGATCGCCGTGGGTTTTCTTGCCGTTGCCCTTAATGAGCTGGGTGTACATGTAGGCAAGCCCGTCGGTGTGATACTTGCCGATCCAGCCGTAAGTGGCCTGAAGATCTGCCATCTTTTGCTGCGCGACCTTCGGATCTGTGATCGATGTCGCCGATGATGGTGAATCGGGTGCACAGCTCACAATCGTGAGTGTGGCGGCCAACCCGGCCATGATCGCGGAGTACGTCAGTCTCTTTCGCATTTTCCCTCCTTCGTTGGGAATCGAGCGAGGAAATCCCGCCCGGACGCGAACCCTAACGAGACCTCTCCACCGCCTCGGCAGCGATTCATTGCCGGTGTCACGTTTTCAGAGCGCGGACTTTCGATAGATGATCATGGCTATGATTTCAGCAGCAGGCTCGAGTGGAGCATTTGAAGAAAGCTTGCCCACCTCAGTGAGCCAGTCCTCATCGAGAAGCACACGGGATGACAACACCGCAAGCCGATTTTCCTGAATCGCGCTCAAGCGGCCAAGTATCGCCTGCCTCGCCCGTGCGCTCAAAGCGGCGACTTGCGCCCTCGCATGCGGCCGCGATCTGCCAGCGATTTGCACGATGCGCCTGAATGCATTGCGCCGCACTGAGTGGCGGGGACTAATCATTGACTCTAACGACCCGAGAGCGCGTGCCGCACGAAGCTGCCGGTACGCTACGTCGAGAGCTTGCTTCAGTTCTCCGGGATCGCCTGATACCTCCTCGTATCCACCGAAGCGCATGGTCGCCAACGCGCGAGCCGGATCATCGGTGACTCCACTCGCGTCGCACGCAAGAATCCTGTACTGGCCAGCGCAGCAATAGAGTGCGAGGAATCCGTTGATCGGAGACATCACTGTCGCTGACGCAAAGTGAGGCAGTGTGCTCTGACAGGCCCTGGCAGACCAACTTTCAAGTACTGAGCGCAGCTCTTCCATCACTGCGGGAACACTAGCTGCGCCGGGAAGCGATGTATTGCCATCGGGAAGGATTGCATGGAGGCCATCTGTCACTACGCCGGCACTGTGCATCTTCTGGCGCAGTATCCCTTCGGCACGGATGAGGCAGTCGGCACTCGCAGGTGGCCGCATGATGTATGAAAAAACACTCTCATGTGGTGAACCCATTCGTGCCACCCGGCCAAGTCGCTGTTCCATTCGGGCTGGCGTCCATGGGAGATCGAGGTGTATCACCACGCCGGCATCCTGAAGGTTCACTCCCTCACTCAACAGATCGGTTGTGAGGAGCAGTGTCACAGCCTCGGCGGTACGCGGCGGTGGGACGCCCGATGCGCGAGGGGCGAATCGCGCAATCGCTTCGATCCTTGAAATGTGGCCTCCGAACACGCGTGCCCCGCGGCCCGTCAAAACTGCGGTGGATCCGTCTGGCGCGAGCAATCCAAACAGTGCGTCCACTGTATCGGTGTACTGAGAGAAGGCAACGATTGGCACTCCTGAGTGCGTCGCGCGAATGGTGCGAATTGTCTGCGCCCGCTCGATGTCTCGTTGGTTGGATTCTCTCATCCTCCGCGCCAGCGACCGAATGGCTGATAAATGCCGGCGGACGATCGGCAAGAGGACTGGGGCGTCGGAGTTCTGTGGCGCCAGAAGCTCACCGAAGCCGAGTTGGACGCAATCTTCTCCGGCTATCCAGGATGACAGCTCAGGAGCAGACGGGTACGACCCGCTTTCGAGTACAGCAATTAACGCAGTGGCTTTCTGCAGCCTGCGAACAAGCGCGCGATACAGAGCGGCGTCACTCGATACCCACTGGCGAATCAATGAATGCACAACGAGTGCGCCGCCATCGCCACCATCTCGCGGGCTCAATGGTGGTGGAAGAGCGAGGAGGAGCGCAGGGATCTCCTCGTCGTGCGTCAATTCACACCATCGAGGCGGCTCGATGCGAGGCATGGACGCGCCCGCATCCACATTGTCACGATTGCGCCGGATGACGACGCGGCCAATCTCGGATGCGGTAAGGTTGGACCCGCGGCTTCCCAGAAAAAGAGAAAGCAGCGAATGGAGATCACGCCGCCTGTTGTGAATCGGAGTTGCCGACACGAGCAGCACGTGTGCATCCGAGCAGAGCTGCGCCAACGCACTAAAACGCCTGGTCGCGGTGTTCCGAAAGTAATGTGCCTCATCGACAATTATCAGACGTGTCGGTCCGGTTGCTTCGCAATCACCGATCGTACAAGCAGCTCTGCTCAACGATTCGGTGGAGACGAAAGTGAGCTGCACAGCCGCTCTCTTCGCGGCATCAGTCCACATCTCACGAAGCACGGCCGGCGCGACGACGATCGCCTTGCCTGAAGCCGCCGCCAACGCCAGCGCGACGTAAGTCTTGCCAGTCCCAACGTGATCAGAAAGCAGGGCTCCACCAAACTCTTCGAGTGATGCCGCGGCCCTTGTCACTGCCGATTGCTGGTGCGGGCGAAGAGCAATTGAGCCAACCAGAGGATTTCTGAAATCGGATTCTCCGAGCAGGCATCGAGCGTAAAGAGCCTGCGTTTCGCACAGAGTCATCTCGTATCCCAGCCGAGAAGACAATCCACGTCTTTCTGCTGGATTCCGAATGCGTCGAGCGTCGCGGCAGTCAGCACAGAGTCGCCAGGAGGGTCGCCCTCACGCGCCGCCTCGCACAGCGGAGCCAGAATTGTTACCGCGCGCTTCCAGTCGCGAGGAATCGGTAGCAGCGACATCGTCCAGCCGAGGTAGCGGTGATAGCCTCCGCGCGCGGGTTCGGCGATCACGTTGAGCCATGCTGCTGCGATGCGGGAGTTCAGCAGTGCGGTTAACGCAAATGCATCGCGGATATCTGCGCATCGCACGACATAACAACTGTTAATCGCAATCGAGTTGTCACCCGCAGGTATGACGGCCGCCCTCGGCACGCGCGCGACATCGGACCACACGACTCTCGGTCGCGAAAAGTCGGCACTTTCAATTCGGTAGAGAGACCACCAGCATCCTCTGCCGCG
Source organism: Gemmatimonadaceae bacterium (assembly GCA_025357975.1). Classification (GTDB taxonomy): domain Bacteria; phylum Gemmatimonadota; class Gemmatimonadetes; order Gemmatimonadales; family Gemmatimonadaceae; genus UBA4720. Next base: position 1,945 of record JANYKY010000264.1, on the reverse strand, counting down.
CGCATCCGTCCGATTTTCGAGCTCAGCGCGAAAAGCGTTCAGCCATTGCCTTGTTTTTGGCGGCAGTGTGCGCAGAGGCCGGCCTGCCTTGTCGTGTGTCCATAGTATCGTGTCGCGTGAGACTGGCAGGGCCCACGGTGTCACGCTCTCACCGCGCACCAACGGCCGGAGAAGCTCGGCCTCGACGCGATCGGGAGGAGGGGTGAACGCTTCGTTGCATCCCGACTTGACGCCAAGTGTCGGCCGTCCGAGCGAACTGTGCGACAGAGGCATGCCCGCTGCGATCACACGATCAAATGCTTTGCGGGCGTCGCCTGGCAGCATCACCCATGGACTTCCGTGAGTGTCATCAAAAGCGATTCGGGACGCGTGCCCGTGCCACTTGTGAATTCCGCCTTTTTTGTGAACGGTAAGCGATGTCGTCAAAGCTTCTGAACCACCGGGAGAGCGGCGTCGAGCTAGAAGCAGCGAGGGATAAACGGCTGCGTCGAAGAGTTGGGCACCTTCGGACAGGTCATGAAGCTCGATGAGCTCGGTGCTGTCACGAAGCAGCGCTCGAACGCCCCCGCCAGCGAGCGATCGCCACAGTTTCGCTGGAACTATCAGAGCTGAAATTCCATTGAATCGCGTGAGTGAGATGCACCGCTCGATAAATAGCGCCGCGACATCGACCTGGCCGGAGAAACCGCGGCCTGCGCCTGACGCGTCTGAGCCTGCCTGCCATGCCGCGTTGCGATACACGAAGTAGCCAAGACGCAATCCGGCCCTGGTACTCGCTTCGAGATTGTGCGTTCGGACCCATGGCGGGTTGCCAATCACGATCTGGAAGCCGCCATCGATGGCGGCATCTGCGAAATGCGTTGCGAACGAGAAGGGAAGCGCGCAACCGCCGGCGAGCGCCTTGGACACCCGCCGAGCATCTCGCAACCTCGTTTTCAGTGCGAGGAGGCGCGCGCGATCTTCCGAAGCGCCCGTACCACGACCGCCAAACAGATCGCGAGACCTGATACTGCACAGTAAGTCACGTCGTTCGTGGACTATTTTCCGCGCAGTCTCATCCGACAGCCCGATCGCATGCTGCCGCTCGGCGCGATCGAGCGTGCGCCCGAGAGATTTCTTGCGTGGCCCCGTGGCGCGTGAATATCTCAGCCTCAGCGCACCGAATTTCTTAGACGTGACACCACTGGCCCGAGGCTCGAAGGAGGCAGCGAGCAGCGAATCACCGACACGGATATGCCGATCCAGATTTGGAAGTGTCGATACCCGCATCGGGTCGCGCTCGGGATTTTCGATCGCCATGCAAAGCCAAAGGCGGAGCTCGCAGAGCCATACGGCAGTCGGATTGACGTCCACGCCAAAGATGGAGCTGGTGAGGACAGCGCGCCTTATTTCATGCAGCTGCCTCCCATCACCGAGGTGCCGGATGAGCGCTGATATTTCTTCCAGCGCATGAACGAGAAAAGCCCCTGATCCGCATGCAGGATCGAGAATGCGAAAGGACTCGAGAGTCTCTAGTAATGCTTGAGCTACACGAGGCGATATCGTTTCACCGGATAACGCAGCGAGGATACATTCTGGCGATTTGTGAGCGCCGCTCAGCCCGTTGGCGAGCGCCGAGCGGGTAAGCTGGGTGACTAAAGACTGTGGCGTGTAAAACGCGCCACTGGCCTTGCGAGTCTTTGCCGACATAAGGGACTCGAATGTGCGGCCGAGCATCTCGGGATCGACGGCCGCTTCTGACCACTCAGCGCTGTCCTCGCGAGCGGTGAAGCGATAGCGAGTCAGTACATCCGCGAATAAACCGCCAAGCGCTTCGTCTGAAAACGAGGACTCGCGGCACCGTCGCTCGACGTGTGACCGCGCGAACAATCCTCCATTGAGAAATGGAATCCGGCCAAATGTCTGCGCACGTTTAGACCGGTTGCCGGCCGGTGTGTTGAGCGTG
>JANYKY010000442.1 GCA_025357975.1 Gemmatimonadaceae bacterium | reverse complement strand
GGCGCGGTCAACGACGGCGAGGGAATTCAGTTCTTCGCGGGTGTCGACGACGCGACGAGCACCGATTGGCAGGACGCCATTTTTCGCACCGGACCCGTCTCGAATCTGCACATGGGGCTTAGCGGAGGAACGGAGACGCTTCGCTACAACGTCGATGGCTCGTTCTTCAAGCAACAGGGCATCGTGATCGGCTCCGCGTACAATCGCGCCAACGCGCGAGTGAACGTGGACTACGACGCGACCGCGAAGTTCCGCCTCAAGACCTCGATCGGACTCGCCCGAGAGAACAACGATCGCATCGAAGGCAATAACAGCAATGACGGCATCGTGACGAACGCGATCGGGCAGCCCGCGGTCTACCACGTCAGGAATCCGGACGGGAGCTTCACGAGCACCGCCGACACGACGCCGAGCAACAACAGCGAGGTGTACTCCAACCCCGTTGCGATCGGCACGTACGATCGCCTGCCCTCCGTCACCGATCATATCCTCGGCAACGTCGAAGGCAATTACCTCTTCAACTCGCATTTCACGCTCACTGGAACCGCGGGCGTGGACATCCTCCACGATCATGAAGATCAGTGGCGTTCACCGCTCGTGGTGGGGAACTACGCCTTCGGTGCGCACGGCGTCGCGATGACCACCTTCGACAACACGAATCACTATCTGCTTCAGAGCTACCTGACCTACCAGGGTGGATCGGATGCGGGGAGCGCTTTGACCGTCGTCGGCGGTGGCAGCATCGAGTACAACCATGAGGAGTCGAGCTTCCTGCGTGGTGAAGGATTCAGCAGTCCGGAATTCCAATACGTCGGAAGTGCGACGAACCTCGTGGATTTCGGCGGCATCCCGACCGGCAACAACCTGGAGTCGTTCTTCGGTCGCGCGAACTACAACTATAAGGATCGTTATCTCCTGCAGGGAAGCCTTCGCGCCGACGGTTCGTCGCGGTTCGGCGTCAACAATCGCTGGGGATACTTCCCCGCGGTTTCCGCGGGATGGGTGATCAGCAACGAATCCTTCATGGGGAATTTCGGAAACCGTTTCGGCCAGTTGAAGCTGCGCGGAAGTTTTGGAAAGACCGGAAACCAGTCGATTCCGAACTTCGCGGCGCTGGCGACCTACGGGTCGGCCAACTATGGCGGGACACCGGGCATCGCGCCGCTTGCGTTCGCGAACCCGAACCTGAAGTGGGAGACCACGAAGGAGTGGGACGGCGGAATCGATTACGCGCCGTTCGGTGGTCGTCTCACGATCATCGCCGACTACTATCACAAGGCGACGTCGGACTTGCTGACGAGACGGCAGCTGCCGTGCACCATTGGCTATTGCTCGTTCTTCGACAACATCGGCAACGTGCTCAATCGCGGCTTCGAATTCGGACTGAACTCCGAGAACTTCCGATCGTCTTCGAAGGATGGATTCTCGTGGAACACCGACTTCAACATCTCGTTCAACCACAACGAAGTCACCAAGCTGAATGCGGACCAGCCGGTGCCCGGCGATAACTATCGCAACATCAGCCGGGCCGCAGTGGGACAGCCGATCGGCGAGTTCTATGTACAGCATTTCCTCGGTGTCGATCCCGCCACTGGTGATGCGATGTATTCACCGGATCGTATCAACGCCGGCAATCCGCAGCCGAAGTACTGGGGCGGGCTCGGGAACACAGTCGGCTGGAAGGGCCTCCAGCTCCGCGGCTTCTTCGAATTCTCGCACGGCGCGAAGGTGTTCAACCTGATGCGCATCTTCGCCGACGATGGCGGATACGCTTACGACAACAAGTTCGCGTACGCGATGAACCGCTGGCAGCATCCCGGAGACATCACCAATGAGCCCCGTGCGAGCTTCGACGGAACCTCGGGTGGACGAGTCATCTCCGATCGCTTCATCGAGGACGGCTCGTATATCCGGATTCAGGAGATCACGCTCAGCTACAGGCTCCCGTCCGGGTTCTTTGCGACGCACGGGATTTCCAATGCCAGGCTGTACGTGTCGGGCTGCGTGGCGATG
>JANYKY010000188.1 GCA_025357975.1 Gemmatimonadaceae bacterium | reverse complement strand
GAGCACGCTGGCCTGGCGCCGGTGGCGGTGCACCCGCCGCAGGAGCTGGAGCCGGACCGTATTCCGGCTGAAACAGATACGCCATATGCTTCACCGGATCTACAGCTATGGTCTTCGCACCACGCATCGTCAGCACGGTTGCAACCACGGTGTATTTGTCAGGGGCATCTTCGCGGACAACCGTGACGTTACCTTCCCGGCCGCCAGGAATGTAGATCAAATGCTCCGATGGATCGTAGCCGAGAGCGTCGACTCCGTCCCCGTTGGTAATGTTCGCCACCACTTTTCCATTGGAAGGATCGACAACTACCGACGTCTTGCCGCACCCCGAGAAGATTCGGTTTGTTGCGCGGTCGTAGGCGATTCCAGTTGGACCGTCACACGGTGCGATCGGGTATGACGCAAGAACTTTCATGGTCCTGGCATCCAGAACCTGAATCGTGTTCTTTCCTTCATTGTTGACGAACAGCTTACCCTTGCCATCGCTAGCCGCGCCTTCCGGACCAGTGTCCTCGAGCTCCGCCGTGCCAACGATGTCACCGGTGTTTGCATCGAGCGCTACCGCAGTCCCTATTGGGCGGCTGTGATTGGTCAGTATGACGCGGTTTGTGTAGTCGTCATACATGATGCCGTCGAGCCCGCCGGTGGCAACCTTGATCTTCTTGATCACCGCAAGCGTCTTCAGATCGAACATGGTGACGGTTGAATCACCGCCATTGGTCGTAAAGCCGTGATTCGATTTCGCTGCGAGCGCGATCCCGTGCGTCCGCGGCGTGTCCGGAATGTCCCCGATCACCTTTCCGGAAAGACCATCTATGACCATCACGTGTGTGCCGCGCGAGACGAAGACGCGACCAGTGCCGGGCTCAGCTGTCAGGTAGTCCGTGCCTCCTTCGCCGCCAATACTATATCTCTGGACTTTGAAAGTCTGGGCGTGCGATAACTGCGGCGAAGCCGAGGCGGCTGCCACGGCAAGTGCAGCAACGGCCAGTGAAGATCGAACCATGCTAACCTCTTGTGCTTGTGGGAAAAATGATCGTAGGCGGTCGAATCTAGCTTGCAACACCTGTCGACTCGCTAACAGACAATTTATCGCGCTGTACCGGTGTCTCGCCCGCCGGAAGTGCGCGAACCAATGCTGACTCCGTTACCTGCGTCTCGAGCCGGCCAATGAGCTCAACTAACTCTGTCTCGCGCTTGATTGCCATTCGGGAGAAGATGGTTCTCGCCAGCGTATAACAACTTCCGGCAACGGTAACCCAGAGCGCGGCCGCCAGCGCAACCGAGTGGAACATGCCTGCGCCGAGTCCGATCGAAAGTGCGGTAGTTCCCACTCCGCCGCCCCCGACGAGGCCGCCGAAAAGTCCGCCAGCGAGATTGCGCAGCTCTTCTTCGACGCGAATCGTGGTAACACCGCTACGCGACACCACACTCACGTTCACCATGCGGCCGCTCTGCCGCCGGCGGCCTCCCTGAGAGCTCGAAGTCCACGCCAGCGTCCGTCCCAGCACGCTCGGTATCCCGTTGTCGCCAAAGGTTCGTCGAACCTCGTTTATGATGGGCTCGAAATCATCAACCGAAATTTCACCGTCTACAACCCGCTCGAACACCAGCCTTGTCGGCGCACCGACCCACGGAGACGGCCTGATCGTTTCACTGGGACGGTCCAGACCGTGAGCGGCTTGACGGATCAGCATGGGATCGATACCGGCTTCTCGCGCTATCTGCTCGACTTCCGATAGCGTGAGTGCCGTCGATGGTTCCTGTTGTACCTGCTGGGTCTGCTGAAGCTCCGCCGCGCGCTTGATGATAAGCGCGACCTCTTCTTCATTGAATTTGCGATTGCGCGCCGGCAGCTCACCCATCTGCACAATGTAGGGCCGGTTGTAGCTCGGGTCTACGCGGGCCTTATCCACATACTCGATTTCTCCGCTGTGACACGCAGCGAAACCAGCTTCAGGCATGTGCCCGGCGCGTCGCCGATTCTAATTGCGTCCTGCAATACTTGCAGGCCCGTCTCTAACCCAGAGGCGTCGCTCGCATGAACCGTCGCGATTACGTCACCGCGCCGAACGGCGTCTCCCGGTTTGACATCGATAACGAATCCAACAGCTGGATCGATCATGTCGTCGATAGTTCGACGGCCGCCGCCGAGAGCGATGATCCCGTAACCAATGGCTCGCGGTGCAACTTCGACGATGAATCCATCACGCGGCGCGACAAACGCGCCAGTAAAAGCGGCGGCGGGCAGGAGCGACTGGTCAGTGACAATGCCGGGATTGCCGCCTTGCGCTGATACAATTTCCTGAAAGCGCTGCAATGCACGGCCGGAGTCGATCGCTTCCCGCATGAGTTGCCACGCTTGAACATCGTTTTGCGCAACTCCCGCAAGCATCAGCATCTCCGCGCCGAGCGCGAATGTTACCTCCATCAAATCGGGCGGGCCGTTGCCGCATAGTGCGTCGATGGACTCACGCATCTCGAGCGCGTTTCCACAGGCGCGACCGAGCGGCCTGTCCATTGCCGTGATTAACGCAACAACAGGACAGTTTCTGTGAACGCCAAGCTGGATCATCTCTCGCGCCAGCGTAACACCGCGCTCGACCTCCGGCAGAAAAGCGCCGGAGCCTTCCTTTACGTCGAGAACAAGACCGGTGAGACCTTCCGCGAGTTTCTTGCTCATGATGCTTGCGGCGATCAGCGGAATGACCTCGACGGTCGCCGTCGCATCGCGAAGCGCATAAACCTTGCGATCAGCTGGAGCGATCTCGGTAGTCTGTCCGATGAGCGCGCAGTTGATCCGATCGATTTGTCGCCGCGCGGCGTCGAGCGTCAGGTCAGTGCGAAATCCCGGAATCGACTCGAGCTTGTCGAGCGTGCCGCCAGTGTGGCCGAGGCCGCGGCCAGACATCATCGGCACGGCTACTCCGAGAGAAGCGATGAGTGGCGCAAGAACTATCGACACCTTATCGCCCACTCCGCCGGTAGAGTGCTTGTCGATTCGGGATTGTTTCAGATGCGAGAGATCCAGCCTCGCACCGCTGTCGATCATCGAGTCGGTGAGGGCGTTCATTTCTTCCGTATCGAGGCCCTTGAAGAAAATCGCCATCAGCAACGCCGCCATCTGATAGTCGGGAACCTTGTCCGCGGCGTATAGATGGATCAGCTCGTGAATCTCGTCGCTCTCGAGACGGCCGCCG
>JANYKY010000157.1 GCA_025357975.1 Gemmatimonadaceae bacterium | reverse complement strand
CGGTGGCGGCGGTGGAGCAGGCGCCGGTGGTGGTACAACAACGCCGCCGTTGACGCGGAGCAGCTTGTTGACTGAGTTCGCCCCAAGTCCCGTCAGCAGTCCGTTCGTTGCGTTGGCGACAAGAGCGGCAGAAACCTGTGCTGGACTGGCCGTTGGATTCGCCTCGAGATAAAGCGCAGCCGCACCCGCGACGTGTGGCGAAGCCATCGACGTACCACTTGCTGTTCCAGTGGAGAGATCGTCGGTATTCATATCGGAAGTGACACTTGTGCCAGGCGCGAAGATATCGACGCACGGGCCAGAGTTCGAATAGCCGGCCATCACGTCCTGATAATCGGTAGCGCCAACAGTGATCGCCGCCGGAGCGCTGGCGGGTGAAGATCCGCACGCGTCTGCCGTTTCATTTCCGGCGGCTACGGTAACCGTCACACCGGCGTTAATCGCATTCTGCACGGCGTCGTTGATGGCCTGCGAGAATCCGCCACCGATGCTCATGTTGGCGACAGCTGGAAGGACGCGATTTGCGGCGACCCAGTTGATGCCTTCAATCACGGCGCTCTCTGGTCCGTTTCCATTGCAGTCGAGAACACGAACCGAGTGAATCTTTACGGCCTTCGCTACACCATAGACTGTGCCTCCAACTGTGCCAGCGACGTGCGTACCGTGCCAATGGCATCCATCGGGTCCGTACGAATCGGCAACATTCGAAAAATCAGCGACAGCGCGACCGCCGAAATCGGTGTGCGTATGGCGAACGCCGGTATCGATGATGTAAACGTTGACGCCCGCACCAGTCGCGGAGTAGTTGTAATACCAATCCAGAGGCAGTGGTCCCTGATCGATCCGGTCGATGCCCCACGTAGCCTTGTACTCGCTGCTGTTGATCGACATCATCTGATCCTGCTCGACGTACTTGACGCTCGGATCGGCCGAGATCTGCGCGGCCTCATCCTTTGTCATGTGCGCGGTGAAGCCTTTGAGCGCCTTCGTATACTGCCGCTCGAGGATTCCCTTCTTCAGCAGGCCCTTTGCTTTTCCGGCAACGTCAGAAACATTGTCGTTGAGCACGACGATGTATTCGTCAGCAATGGGCGACTTCACCATTCTCGTGAAGTTTGGATGCACCTCGGCAGTCGGAGCTGCCTGCGTTGCGGGGGCGACGGCGTCCTGACAAGCTGACAGACCAATCGTCAGACTTCCAAGAACTGCGAGCCAGCGGGCGCTCGCTGCCGCCTGCCGACAGTTTCGGATCGACAACATTGTACTCCTCCTGTGGTGTTCGGTAGCTCGACTGGCATGAGCGGCTGATTTACCGCCTTTAGCCTCGTGGCTTTGCGTCCCCGCCTTTGGGCGGGTTTGCCTTTATCGCGACCTCCATTCGGAGGAGCGAACAGCTCTACGGACTAATCTCTATACCCCGTGGACGACTAGTCTCTCGCAGCGTAACAGAAGCGTCGAGCGATGCTTCAAAAACAAAAAAGCCTCTCCGGCGAAGGAGAGACTTTGACCGACCGGCTCGACCAGTTTCCTACGTGCCGAGATTCGCCCGGAGATAGTCCCGATTCATCCTCGAGATGGTGTCGATGCTGATTTCCTTTGGACAAGCTTCCTGACATTCGCCATAAAGCGTGCAACCGCCGAAGTCTTCCAGCTCCATCTGAGAGACCATCGAGAGCACCCGGCGGTAACGTTCCGGCTGGCCTTGGGGCAGATGCCCCAAGTGACTGATCTTTGCGGCAGTAAACAACGACGCAGAGGCGTTCGGGCACGCAGCAACGCAGGCTCCGCAGCCAATGCAAGCGGCTGCATCCATCGAAGCATCGGCCTCGACCTTCGGAACCAGCGTGCTGTTTGCATCCTGCGCTCCTCCCGTCGCGGCGGTGATGAAGCCGCCAGACGCGATGATCCGGTCGAGAGCGCCGCGGTCCACAATCAGATCGCGAATCACCGGGAACGCCTTTGCACGCCACGGTTCCACGGTAATTTCCTGCCCGTCCTTGAAGCTTCGCATGTGCAGCTGACAAGTCGCGGTGCCCTTCATCGGACCATGAGCGGCGCCATTGATCATCAATGAACACGACCCGCAAATCCCTTCCCTGCAATCGTGGTCGAACGCGATCGGCTCCTCGTCGGATTCGATCAGCCTTTCATTCACTACGTCGAGCATTTCAAGAAAGGACATATCGGGACTGATATCAGGAGCGTCGTATTCGACCATCCGGCCACTGGCTGTCGCGTTCGCCTGGCGCCACACGCGGAGCTTGAGCTTCATTACTTGTAACTCCGCTGCGAGAGCTTCACGTTCTCGAAGACAAGTGGCTCCTTGTTGAGGACAGGCGATTTTTCACCACCCGCATATTCCCACGCGGCCACGTACGCAAAATGCTCATCGTCGCGAAGAGCTTCGCCGTCAGGCGTCTGGCTCTCCTCCCTGAAAT
>JANYKY010000053.1 GCA_025357975.1 Gemmatimonadaceae bacterium | reverse complement strand
CGATGACACTGCTACACCCGAGCGCATCGCCGCACGGAATCTTGGGGCAACGTGCGGCGATGCTCCTCTCAGTATTGCAACGCAGATGCTCGTGTCAATCAGATGCATCTGCCCACGCGTTCAATTCGGGCCGCTCTTGTGGAGCGCCCTGATCGCGATCGGGGAAGTTGGGAGCTGAACCGAATGCCGCGAGAAAACGCTCCCATCTATCGTCCTCGGGCGTGATAATTACCCGGTCTCCCTCTTTTCTTACATACACGTGAGTACCCTCGAACCTGAATTCCTTCGGTAGGCGAACTGCCTGGCTGCGGCCGTTCATGAAAAGCGTCGCTCGTCGTAGATCGGAACCCGGAACGGAACGAGTTGCTGCTTCTCGGACCGAATTTCCTGACGCTTTCGTTTTCGGATACGACTCTGCTCTTTTTGCTGCCATTTCATGGTGCTCGTTTTGGTATATATCACAATATATGGGGGTGATCGCGTTTTTTCAAGGTCCGTAACGTTCTATCGTGCAATTCCTACAACCTGCCTTAACACGTACTTTCCCCAGACATCTCATCCCCAAGAGAATGATCAGAACAGCGCAGAGAGCATCGACGTTTTCGGAATCTGTCATCCGGGAGATGACGCGTGTCGCCAATCAGCACGGCGCGATAAATCTTGCGCAGGGCTTTCCGGATTTTCCGATGCCGGAGCCGATGAAAGATGCTGCGTGTGCGGCGATCCACGGTGACATCAATCAGTATGCGATCACGTGGGGAACGCCCGCGCTGCGACTGGCAATTGCGGAGAAGTATCGTAAGTGGTACGGCATGGAGGTCGATCCTGAGCGAGATATTACTGTCACGTGCGGCGCGACTGAAGCGATGGCCGCCGTCTTCCTGGCACTGATCGATCCCGGGGACGAAGTCATTGTTTTCGAGCCGTTTTATGAGAACTACGGGCCCGATGCGATTCTGGCGGGAGCGAAACCTGTATTCGTCCCGCTCGAGGGCCTGGAGTGGAAGCTCGATCCGGAGAAGTTGCGCGCCGCATTCTCCGACAAGACGCGAGCTATTGTAGTCAACACCCCGCACAATCCCACCGGTCGCGTGTTCACCCGCGACGAGATCTCACTGATCGCCGAGCTTTGTCAGAAGCATGATGTCATTGCGATAACGGACGAGATTTACGAGCACATCATTTACGCCGGTAGTCATCATGCGCTTGCGACATGGCCGGGGATGAAGGAAAGGACTGTGACGATCTCCGGTCTCTCGAAAACTTTCAGCTGTACCGGATGGCGGCTTGGGTATGCGATCGCGCCATTCGAATTCTCGTCCCCAATCCGGAAGGTTCACGACTTTCTCACCGTTGGCGCGCCGGCTCCCTTACAGGCGGCGGGTGCGATCGGGATGGCGTTCGGGACAGACTACTACAACCAGATTGCGCGGGAGTATCGCGAGCGGCGTGATGTGATGGTTGCAGCGCTCAAGGAAGCAGGCTTCAAGTTCTGTTCGCCTGAAGGCGCGTACTATATACTCGCCGACTTCACGGAGATCAGTGACTTGAGGGGTGTCGAGTTCGCGCACTGGCTCGCGAAGGAGATTGGAGTGGCGACCGTTCCCGGCACGAGCTTCTACAGTAATCCGAAGATGGGCGAGACAGTCACGCGATTCGCTTTCTGCAAGAAACCAGAGACTCTTGAAAAGGCGGCCGAAAGGCTTGCGTCGCTTGCGGCAAAGGTATAAGCCCGTTCTCTCGTAGCTCGTCTTTGTTTTTCGGCCTCATCTACTGAAATCTCAATCGTTGGCAAGAACTTGATCGCTAATGGAAATGAAACGGGGCTTCCGTGCAGCAACCGGCGGGAGCGAAATCAACTGACTGGTCCGCGGACCATCTAGTTGACTTTGTTTTGTCCAATGCCTCTAATCGCACCTCAGAAAAACACTTTTTTCGGGCGTGTCAGGACCGAGATTTTGCACTGTTAAATTCATATAAGTCAATACTTTATCTCGTGCTCAGAAAGTTGTAAACTTATGTATATGAAGAGAGAAAACATTGTCAAGAATGCGCTACTCGGCCTGACGGCAGCAGCCTTTGTAGGTGCCCCGCTCTCGCCGCGCCACAACGTAAATGGGCCAATCTTGGCGGCCGCCGTTTCCATTGTGAATGCCGGCGACACTACCGGCCCGCTGGCAATGATCGCAGTGCCGAAAAAGAGCGATGCCGATGTCGCGCTCGACGCCCTCGGCAACATCACCGCTTCGCTGAGCGACCCCCGCGCCCTCAGCGATGCGTTTCATGGGTACTTCGCGTACAAAACCGCGCATCCAGATGACATCAAGAAGCCGTTTCTCTATTTCGTCGATTACGGCCTGTCGAGTACCAAGCCGCGCGGATATGTGTTCGACATGGTGGCGAAGACGATCGTCGATGGTCCCTTCATGGTGGCACAGGGCCGCGGATCGTCGCCAAACAAGGACGGCGTGCCGACAATTTTCTCGAACCAATCGGGCAGCGCTGCGACTTCGCTGGGCCTCTATGTCGCGAGAGAGGTGTACAGCTTCACGGGTCACACCGGTGGCCAGGCGTATTCATCCGTCGGTCTTCGTCTCGATGGCAAATCGCCGGGATTCAACGACAAGGCTTTCGGCCGAGGTGTTGTTGCTCACGGAGCGCCGTACGTGACTGCGACGAGAGCGGGACGTAGTGAGGGCTGCCCCGCCCTCGAGCCGGCGCGCGCGCAAAGGTTGTTGCCGATGCTGGCGAACGGAGGCGTTGTGTTTCTCTTTGCTCCGCACGCCGCGTGGCTTGCAAGCGATCCGTGGCTGTCGAACCCGGCGAATGCTTCCGGAAGCGCGGTAGCACTGAACTAAGGCCACGGGCCACGGGCCACGGGCCACGGGCCACGGGCCACGGGCCACGGGCCACAAGCCAAAAGCCAAAAGCCAAAAGCGACGCCAATCAAGGTCGGTGCTACTCGTGACTGGTGGCTTGTGGCTCGCAGCTTGTGGCTGTGTGGTTGTGGGCCTCGCGTATATTTGGCTGAATGACCCGCGCTGAAATCACAACTCCGGAAGAGCTTCCCGAAGAATCAGTCGTGGAGCTCTCGCTCCGGCCCCAGCGTTTAGCCGAATTCATCGGACAACCGAAGGTCAAAGAGAGCCTTCAGATTTATATCGACGCTGCCGTGGCGCGCCACGAGCCACTCGATCACACTCTCTTTGTTGGGCCAGCCGGACTCGGAAAAACAACTCTTGCCGAGCTCATTGCTCGTGAGATGGGTGTCAACATCCGACAGACTTCGGGACCCGCGCTTGAAAAGCCGGGCGATCTTGTCGGAACCCTGACGAATTTGCGCGCGGGTGACATCCTCTTCATCGATGAAATCCACAGGCTTCGACCGATCATCGAAGAGTTTCTTTACCCGGCGATGGAAGACTACAGGATCGACATTCGACTCTCTGAAGGACCCAAGGCTCAGACCATCACCATGCCGATCGAGAAGTTCACTCTCGTCGGTGCGACTACTCGCCTCGGGATGCTCACTCCACCGATGCGCGCACGATTCGGAATCGAGCAGCGACTCAATTTTTATCCTGCGAGCGATCTCGAGACCATCGTACGACGCACTGCTGACGTACTAAAAGTTACGATCGATGATGGCGGGGCCGAGGAAATTGCGTGTCGCTCGCGCGGAACGCCGCGCGTTGCTAACAGGCTACTCCGTCGCATCCGCGATTACGCGCAGGTAAAATCGGCGGGCCGGATCACGCGCGATATCGCGAAGGATGCGTTGCAGCTCCTCGACGTCGA
>JANYKY010000040.1 GCA_025357975.1 Gemmatimonadaceae bacterium | reverse complement strand
GCCTGTCGCCTGCTCGAGCCGCGCAATGTTTCCTTCGACTTCAGCGCGGAGTTTGTCGCCGTATTTGCCATCGCGCAGATAGGAAATGCATTCGTGGCAGGCAATCGTGAAGCCCTGTGGCACGGGAACGCCAAGATTTGTCATCTCGGCGAGGTTTGCACCTTTGCCGCCGAGAATCTTTTTCATGTCCCGCGTGCCTTCGGCCTGACCGTTACCGAAGAAAAAAACTGACTGGGCCATCGATCAGCAGCCGCAACCGAAGCGCAGCTTTTCGGGGTCGGCGGGGGGTGGCGTCGGATAGTCTCCAGAGAAGCAGGCATGACAAAAGCCGGCTGGGCCGGAAGGAACCGATTCGAGCATTCCGTCGAGCGACAAGTATCCGAGCGAATCCACGCCGAGAACCCCAGCGATCTCGTCAACGCTCATATTGGCCGCGATCAATTCTTCGCGGTTCGGTGTGTCGATTCCGTAGTAACAAGGGCCGGTGATCGGTGACGAGCTCACCCGCATGTGAACTTCGCGAGCTCCGGCCGAGCGAACCATCGCGACAAGCCCCTTTGTTGTGGTTCCCCGTACAATGGAATCGTCAACCATCACGACGCTCTTGCCCCTGAGAACTTCCTTTACCGCATTGTATTTCACTTTCACCTTTGCATCGCGCCCGGCTTGAGTGGGCTGGATGAAGGTCCGTCCCACATAGTGATTGCGAATCAAGGCGAGCTCGAAAGGCAACTTTGATTCCTCTGCATATCCAAGTGCCGCGGAATTGGAGGAATCAGGGACGCTGAAAACGAGATCGGCCCCAGTTGCGGGTTGCTCTTTTGCCAGGCGGCGGCCGAGCTCACGTCGCGCGCGATCGACCGATTCGCCAAACACGCTGCTGTCAGGGCGTGCGAAGTACACATATTCAAACACGCATTTGCGGCTCTCACTTGCGGGAAGAGGATGGATCGAGCGGGTGCCGCTCCTGTCCACCGCAACAATTTCTCCGCGCTCGATTTCACGCACAGTTGTCGCGCCAACGATGTCGAGCGCACAGCTCTCTGATGCGAATACGGCGCAATCAGCGAGCTTGCCCATGACGAGCGGACGCCATCCACGAGGATCGCGCGCTGCGAGAAGCGTGTCGCCGATAATCACTACGATGGAATAGGCGCCTTCGACACCCTGAAGAGCATCCGCGAGCTTTGCTTCTGGGGACGTGGCGGATGATTTCGCGATGCGATGAAGCAGAACCTCCGAATCCATTGTCGATGTAAAGATCGAGCCCCCATCCTCCAGGTCACGCCGCAGCTCGGTGGCGTTGATGAGGTTGCCGTTGTGCGCAAGCGCGATGTGGCCGTCACGAAAACGAGCGAGCATCGGCTGAGCATTTTCAATGGTCGACGAGCCTGCAGTGCTGTACCGCGTATGGCCAATGGAGACATCGCCGTTCATCGCGGAAACCTCAGCGACTTTGAGCCCCTCGGAGATAAGTCCCATTGTCTTGGTCGCGCGCGGCGATCCACCAACGCCGGCCGTCACGATGCCTGCTGACTCCTGCCCGCGGTGTTGCAGCGAATACAATCCGAGATGCGATATCTCCGCCGCCCTGGGATGACCGTAGATGCCGAATATTCCGCACATCCTATCAGACTCCCGCGAGGGCAGATTCAGTCGCAGCCGGATCGATCACGCCGGGCGACATTATCGATGGAATCGCATCATGCCACGCGACCGAAAGCGACTTTATGGTCGACTTGATGGCATGTTCCCCAAGAGTGATTGCAAAGCCGTCATGACGGTCGAGCACAAGGCCAATAGCGTGCACGGGAACGCCATGCTTCGCGGCAATACTCTCAACGAGTGCAGGCGCATTCGAGCTCACGATGAAACGGCCTTGAGACTCGCCGAAAAACACTGATCGCGCCGAGATTCCATTCATGTCGCGATACGCTGCGTCGAGATCGATCGAGGCGCCCGTCTGAGCAGACGCGTTGGCGACGCAGCATTCGGCCAGAGCGACAGCCAGTCCGCCATCGCTGCAGTCATGAGCCGAGCAAACCGCGCCGCTCGTGATCGCCTCATGGAGTGCGTCAATCGCCGCTTTCTCCTTCACGAGATCGCATTCGGGCGGCCTGCCCCCTACGACACCGTGAATTGTCGCAAGATATTCGCTGCCGCCGAGTTCTTCCTTTGTCTCACCCATGAGTAGAATAGTATCGCCGGCACTCTCAAAAGCTGATCTCGTTACGTGCGAGAGCGAATCGATCAGGCCAACCATTCCCACTACCGGGGTTGGATAGACAGCGCCTCTCGGGTTCTCATTGTAGAGCGATACGTTGCCACCAGTGACAGGGGTACCGAGAGCTGTACAGGCTTCGCCCATTCCACGGATAGCTTCGCGGAGTTGGAAGAAAACTTCCGGGCGACGAGGATTGCCGAAATTGAGGCAATTGGTGATGGCGAGCGGCCGGCCGCCTGTGCATGCAACATTTCGCGCCGCCTCGGCAACAGCGATACGCCCACCAACGAGCGGGTCGAGATAAGTATACCTGCCGTTGCAATCCGTCTTGACGGCAATCGCCTTGTCAGTTCCGCGCACACGAAGGGCAGCCGCATCACCGCCGGGGCCGATTACCGTACTGGTACGAACTGTCGAGTCATACTGATGATACGCCCATGCCTTGCTCGCGATTGTTGGCGATGACAGAAGCCTCAACAGAGTCCACGTCGGATCGTTCTCTTCGGAAAGCTGCTCGATCGAGGTTACGTCAAGCGCCCGAAGCGCAACGATGTCCGGATTTTCTGTCGCCTCGGGAGTGTATCTCGGACATTCGGTGACGAGCCGTGATCCGGGGAACTCAGCGACGACGGTGGCGCCTTCAGTGACGCGATACACTGGCTCGGCGATGACTTCACCGATCACTGCGGAATCAAGGTCCCACTTCGCGAGGATAGCATGGACCTGCGCTTCGCGGCCGCGATGGGCAACCACGAGCATTCGCTCCTGCGATTCGCTGAGAAGAATTTCATATGGCGTCATTCCAGTCTCCCGCACTGGAACCTTCGTGACGTCGATTGTCACGCCGACCTCTCCGCGCTCTGCCATCTCTGCGGAGGAGGATGTAAGTCCGGCGGCGCCCATGTCCTGAATCGCGACGATGTGACCACTCTTTATCAGCTCGAGACTGGCTTCCAGGAGAAGCTTCTCAGTGAACGGGTCGCCGACCTGAACTCGAGGGCGCTTGGCGTCGCTGGCCGCGGAAAGATCTTCGGACGCGAAGGAGGCGCCGTGTATCCCATCCCGGCCCGTCTTTGCACCAACGACAATGATCGGATTGCCCACTCCCTCTGCCTTCGCCCGTATCAGGTCTGACTCGTGGAGGAGGCCGACGCACATCGCGTTGACGAGCGGATTTCCTTCGTAGGCATCGTCAAACACGATCTCACCCGCAACGGTTGGGATTCCAACGCAGTTACCATAATCTCCGACACCCTTCACTACGCCACTGAACAGATAGCGCACACGCGCGCTCTCGAGTGACCCGAAGCGCAGCGAGTTCAACATTGCAATAGGCCGCGCGCCCATCGTGAATACGTCGCGGAGTATGCCGCCCACGCCAGTCGCCGCCCCCTGATAGGGCTCGACTGCCGACGGGTGGTTGTGAGACTCGATCTTGAACGCAACAGCCAATCCGTCACCGATCGAGATCACACCCGCGTTTTCACCTGGACCCTGCAGCACGTACGGAGCTTCGGTAGGAAGAGTCTTGAGCAGGTTTCTCGAATGCTTGTATGAGCAGTGCTCGCTCCACAATGCGCTGACGATTCCGAGCTCGGTAAATGTCGGAGCGCGCTCGAGCATTGCCACGAGGCGATCGTATTCGTCGGTGGTAAGTCCGTGGTCCCTGACCAGCTCGGCCGTCACGATCGGGTCGCCTGGACGTGCCTTCACGTCACTCATTCAGGCCGCGACCGTCGCAAGAATCGACTGAAAACAACCGAGCCCGTCATCGGATCCGAGAAGATTGTCGAGAGCCCGTTCGGGGTGGGGCATCAAGCCGAGCACGTTGCCCTCGCGGCTCACGATTCCAGCAATGTTTCTTTCCGAACCGTTCGGGTTGCCCTCGGGCGTGGGTTTTCCACGCGCGTCCACGTAGCGAAAAATTACCTGCTCATTTGCTTCGAGCTCGTCGAGGGTTGACTCGTCCGCACTGTATCGCCCCTCTCCATGCGCCACCGGTATCGTGAGCACCTGCGCATGTTCGTATTCGGAGGTGAAGCGCGTACGCGTATTCTCGACGCGAATCCGCACCGGCGCCGATACGAATTGGAGATTCGCATTTCTCAGAAGTGCGCCGGGCAGGAGACCTGCCTCGCATGCGATCTGGAAGCCATTGCAGATCCCAATCACCGGCGCGCCCCGCTCGG
>JANYKY010000029.1 GCA_025357975.1 Gemmatimonadaceae bacterium | reverse complement strand
TTTGTCTCTGCGAACATTGTCGATTGCGCGTCGCTTTGCGACTGCCATTAGCCATGCACCAGGATTGTCTGGTACGCCGGTTTCCGGCCATTTCTCAAGCGCGATGACCAGCGCATCCTGCGCGAGATCCTCCGCCAGGCCGACGTCGCGGACCATTCGCGTAAGGCCCGCGATCAGTCTCGCCGACTCGATTCGCCATACCGCATCGATCGCTCGATGGGTTTCGCCACCAAACATGGGCTGCGTCAGATTGCTCTTCCTTGGTGAAGCATTGCAACAGCGTTCTCGATGTGCCGGGCTCGCGTCTCCGGTGTCTTCGCCCCTTCGATCGAAAGGACATGCCGCGACTTGTTGCTGTATGACAATGAATCCCAGAATGTTTTCGCCTTCTTGTCCATCTCGAGCGCCTTGCCGGAGTCCGCTGGCACTACGACTTCTCGCGGGGCAGTATCGAGCTCGACGCTAAGCGTAAGTCTATTTTTGAAACATGCTTTCGTCGCTGACTTTTCGCGCGGGTCCACATGCGCTCCGGTTGATTCGCGAGCGCGGCCTCCGCGCGGAAGATGTCGATATCATTCCTGGAGCTTCTGGCGGAGCTAAATGGCTGTCGATTGGAGGCCTCGACCGATATTTGTTTGGCGAATTTCTGCAAGTGTCTCGCACGAGGCCGATGCATCTCATCGGATCGTCGATCGGTAGCTGGCGAATGGCATGTCTTGCGCAGCGTGATCCGGTAGCAGCGCTCGCGAGAGGCCATCACGGCTACATCTTCGACCAGAATTACACGAAGAATCCGTCCGCGAGGGAAGTGACCCTCGTTCTTCGGAAAATCCTTGACGATCTTCTCGCCGACAACGGGGTCGAGGAGATAATGACTCATCCGTGGGCGCGCATGCACGTCATTACCGCGATGACCCAGGGTCTTTCTCGGACGGCGAGCAGGTTTGCGATAGGGGCTGCGATGACGGCAGCCGCGTTCGGAAATCTGGTGACGAGGCGGGCACTCGGATTTCAGATCACTCGCTACATCTTCAACTCTGCCGGTGATACGACACCGTTCGCTCACGTCGCGGACCTCCCGACTGTGCACATCGCACTCACACGCGAGAACCTCAACCCAGTGCTTCTCGCGTCGGGTGCTATTCCTCTCGTTGTCGAAGGCGTGGACGTGCCGGGCAGAGCCGGAGAAGTGCACTGGGACGGCGGAGTTATCGATTATCATCTGGACATCGATTTTGGGCCGGGAGACGGGATTATTCTCTATCCTCACTTCTACGACCACATTGTGCCGGGGTGGTTCGACAAGCCACTCTCGTGGCGAAGAGCGACAGGTAAAAACTTCTCACGCGTGTTGCTGATTGCCCCGTCGCCAGCGTTCGTCGCGTCTCTACCCGGCGGAAAAATACCGGATCGAAAAGACTTCTACTCGATGTCACAGGACAAGAGAATCGAGACATGGCAGGCGGTACTCAATGCCAGCGCGCGTCTCGGCGATGAGCTTCGCGAGCTGATCGAGTCGGGCAGGATCAGGACTGCCGTGGCGCCTTGGTAGTGCTGCGCGCCGGCGGCTTCGCGATAGGCAGCGTAAGAGTGAACGTGGAGCTCTTTCCGATTTCACTCTTCACCTCGAGGTCACCCTCCATTCTTCGCGCGAGGTCACGACTGATCGACAGTCCAAGGCCAGTGCCGCCCGGTGACGATGAAAAATCCCGGCCGACCTGAACGAAAGGCTCGAAGACAGCCTCGTGCTTGTCCTCGGGGATTCCGTCGTCGTCGTCCTTCACGCTGACGCACATTGTGCTCGCGTCTGCCACACATCTCAGCTCGATGTGTCCGCCGGAGCCAGTAAACTTTATCGCATTCGAAAGCAGATTGATGAGAATCTGACGCACCTTGCGCAGCGTGCCCGCCAGCGGCAGCTCGACGTCCGGGACTCCATCGCCCGGCGCAACGAGTCTGAAAAATCCCTGCGTGACAGCGAGCAGCGATTGCGAAGTGCTGTCCTGAACGCGAAGTGTCGATTTCCGGCAGCAACCGCACTTGGGATTTTCACCGACCGGCGCGTAGTCCCGGACCATTGGGGCGCCGTGTTGGCGCTTACCTCGCTTGTGATCGCGGGGAAGATCATCGCCGTAACCGCAGGCTCCTTTATCACTGTCTCGAGTGGACCAAAAGCGATCGTGCCGTCCGGCGGCGAGCGTTTTCGCGTCGGTGACGTTGTTGCGCTCGCCGGAACGACCGAAGCGGTGGATTCTACAAAAGCACTGCTGACGGGGGCGCGTCGCGCCGCCGACGGGAGGTTGGAGGTTCCGGCCGACAGCTTTCGCGTACCTGAGGGCCGGGCGGTGGGCCAGGACTCGAACTAGCGGGCCGCGATTCTCCGCAGTGCCTGCACCGCCTGAACTGTTTCCGGAGTGGGCAGCGCGCCCCGTAAAACCTGCGCAACCAGCTTGTCGTCCCGATCATACAAGTCGTTGCCGAAGTACAGCAGCCCGTCCTTGATGTAGGCAGTGCCGTAGGTGATGTAGACCGGGATTTTCCGGGGGACTTTCACCGAGTTGTTGTCGGGCGGTCCTTTCATCGCCGCATCAACCTTTGAAGCGTCCCAGCCGAGTACCCATTGGGCGAGCTCCGAAGGTTTGTCGACGCGTATGCAGCCGTGGCTGAAAGCCCGCACATCCTTGGTGAACAACTCGTGGTTGGGAGTATCGTGCAGGTAGATGTTGTAGTCGTTCGGAAACAGAAATTTCACGAAGCCGAGCGAGTTCTTGTCGCCGGGCTTCTGGCGAACGCGGGTTGCGCCTCGCTCCTGATACAGTTCCATGTTGTTGGCCGCGAGGTAGCCAGGGTCGGCATGCATCTTCGGGAAGATTTCTTTTTCGGCGATGTCGGGCGTCACGTTCCAGAAAGGCCGGAATACGACAGTCTCCATCGAATCGGAGAACACAGGCGTGGCTTTGTCCTCGTAATCCTGTCCCACGATGACCTTCATCTCGAGAGGTGGCCGCCCCTTGTCAACGGCTTGCAGGAGGAATGCAGGAACGTTCACATAGATGTAGCGGTTCCCGAAACTTCGTGGGAGCCAGCGAAGCCGCTCGAGATTCGCTGCGATCTGCGCAGTGCGATACACGGCAGTCTCGTTGAGCGACGCCATAGTCTCGGCTCCGAGCATGCTGTCCACAGCAATTCCGTGTCGGGCCTGGAAGACAGCAACCTGGGCCGCAAGGCCGTGATCATAGACTCCTGAATTCGCGGTGGCCGGCTTGGTCTGGTTAGCGGGCTGGGCCGTGGGCAGGGTGTCTGGCGACGCCGTCATTCCCTCGATTGACAATCGCGAGCGAAGTGCAGCGGCTCGTGCGGGGCTCATGGATTGTCCGGGCTTTGTAGGAGGGCCCGGTGGAACAACGGGCCAGCCACCCTTCACGCTGATTTTCTGAAAGCGATCGAGCTCCTTTCTGAGTCCGGCGTAATTTGGATCGGCCGGCCGCATCGTGACGATTGCCTTGTCGAGCGCTGGATTCTTTAGCGAGCGAAGAAGTGCCGAGTCGACGTTCTCTTCCTGCGGGTCGATATGCCAGCTTTGCGCAACTGTTTTGGGATCGACCTGCCCCGTCAGATAATCCTCTCCGAGCGCAGCGAATGATGCGGTGAGGACGATGTCGGCGTCAGCGAGCTGGTCGGCAGTGGGTTTTTTCGTTCCCTGCACCGCGGCAATGGACTGCGCCAATGTGCCAACGGGATAGACGTCCATGCGCATACCGTCCTGCTCTGCCTGGAGCACGGCATTGCTGAGTGCGAACGTGCGGTCCTTGTGAAGTCCGTCGGGCGAGAGCCAGAGCGCATTGTTGCCATACGCCTTGTAAAGCCGTTTGGTATGTCCCCATTGGTCGTCGTCGATTTTCGCCGGCGCTGATCCAGCGAGTCTTTTTTGAATCGCTGCTTCGATGGCCGGCGCCGGAACACCTTCGACCGACGCCAATTGTGCTGGCGCCCATGACTGGTCCTGCGCGGACGGACTTGCCGTCGAGCTCGAGGCCGAGCCTTTGTCGGTAGAACAGGCCGCCACAAGCAAGGTTGCAGCGGCTAGCGCTGCACATGAAGTTCGAGTCATCAAATGCCTCTCAGAGGTCACAAGTCGTATATGGCCGCTAGAAAAGCGAGAAGCGGGCCAGCGCTCGAGACCATTCAGCCAATGGCTCAATCATCCAGGACTTCGTCGCGATCCTGATTGGCGCCAGCGGTTGATTCCCCGTGCGCAGTAGGAAAATATTCCATCCTATGCACTTGAGCGCTCGCAAAGTTTTTCTTGCCGGTACAATCTTTCTCATCTGGGGGTGTGGCGGCGATTCTTCGACCACGCCCGCACCGGTCACGCCTCCGCCACCTCCCCCACCGCCACCTGTCGTACCGGTGGGTGTGGCTGGTATAACAGTTGACTCGACCAATCTCAGGCTTTATGCAGGGCTAAACCGACAGCTTACGCCAACGGTGAAGGACGCGAACGGTAATCTTCTCACTGATCGCACTGTTTCGTGGACCTCGAGCGACACCGTTGTCGCGGTTGTGAGCTCTAATGGAGTCATTACTTCGGTCCACTTCGGGATTGCAACAATCACCGCATCAGTCGAAGGCAAAACGGCGACCGTCGCTGTCAAGGTAAAACACGATCCGATTATTTTCGTGCACGGTTTCGCATCGTCGGCCGCGATCTGGACAAAGATGATTGGCTCGTTCGTGCTCGATGGTTGGGCCATTGGCGACATGACAGCGTGGTCGTACGACACGAGCCTCTCGAACGTCACTATCGCTCAGCTGGTGAAACAGAAAGTCGACAGCGTCACCCTCGCGACAGGCGCGCCAAAGGTCGATTTAATTTCACATTCAATGGGCGGCCTGTCCACCCGGTATTACACGGGAACGCTCGGGGGAGCGCCGAAAGTTGACGCATGGGTTTCGCTGGGAGGCCCCAATCACGGAACGACAACGGCCAACTTGTGCTCCCTGCAATCCTGCCTGGAAATGCGGCCGGGATCAGGGTTTCTCGTTGCGCTCAATACTGGAGACGAGACTCCCGGAGCCTCGCGCTATGCAACCTGGCGAACACCATGTGACGAGGCCACTACGCCTGTCGAAAGCGTTTCCCTGTCCGGTGCGACGAATATCCTGACAGCCTGCATCGGGCACAGCGATTTGTACCTCGATCCCACGGTTTACGCACAGGTGCGCGACTTCATCAGATAAACGCGATTCACTTGGTAACCTTGAGCCGAATCACTGATCTACCAACGGTGATCACCATGGTTTCTCCGGACTTCTCGACTGTTGGACCGCCTGGACTCCACACCTCGACCGAGACGTTGTCGAGCTGACCCGTATATCGCAGCTCGCGTCTGGCGGAGAGTGCGCGAGCAGAAGGAAGGGACGTTGCAATCGCTGCACGTAGCTCGGGGCGCGTCGCAAGTGTAACCTCACGAGTCAGTGGCGTCCCGTTGCGAACCACCGTCAAGCGAACTCTCTGTCCCGGTTGAACAGCACCGAATCTGCGCGCTCCCCGGGGACTCAGAATTGACATACCATCGATCTCGGTAAGCCGGTCTCCAGACATCAATCCCGCCCGTCCGGCCGGACCATCTCGGGCGACCATCGACAGCTCCGGGAGGGACGCAGATTCCCAGACTGGCGACTCATCGCCACGGCTCAGCGACCAACCGCAGTCATTGCAGCGGATTGAAAAGCCGAACCAGCCGGTCGGCGTAGGTACGTCGGGGATGGGAGGAACTGCGGGGACCGCAGGAGCCGCAGGAGTTGCAGGAACTCGCCAGATACCAGGCGTTGGAGGAACTGGCGGAACCCGCGGAACCGGCGCGATCGAAGGGAGCGGGAGAAGCTCAGCGAAGGGCGCAGTTGCCGGAAATGCAGGAAATGCAGGAAATGCAGGAAATGCAGGAAATGCAGGAAATGCGGGAATAGCCGGCAACGCTGGAAGAGCGGGAGGGGCGGGGAGGTCGTGTGACCAGAACCACTGTGTTCCTTCGGGTGCATACGCGCCGGCGCCAGGTTGGTCGCCGTAGTTGGTATTCGCTGCCCGGAGAGGGCGTGTCAGGCGCTCGTGCCCACGGCTGACATTCAGTGTGACGCGTTGGCCGGGATGGACGTTGGCCAAGCGACGCCCGCCTTCCTTAGTAGTGAGCGATACGCCGTCGATCGCCGTAAGCGTGTCTCCCGCTTCGAGAGAGCCATCCGCCGGACCTCCCGCGTAAACTCCGACCACGACAGGATTCGATCGAAAGCTGAAATCCCGATTCCCTTCATCATCCGTATGGAAGGTGCAATTGCAGCGGACGTTGGTGACGCCCAGGTAGGCGAACGGCCCTGTGCTTCGGAATGACGGAAGCTGTGCGACACCGGGTCTCGGTATCAGTGCGCAGACGACGACCGCCGATACGATGCAGATAGCCAGATGACGTTTCATAGCCACATCTCCCTTTCCGCAACGACCTTCTCATCGCTCTTCACCGCTTTCATGTGTTGCATCGTCGATCCGGTCGGGAGCTCATTCGCCGCGCGGATTGTCGCCGCATTGTCTAGTGCATTGGTGTCGGATCGCGTCATCATGTATTGCCCAGTGGCCACACCTCCAATGAACAACGCGGCAGCCGCGGCGATCCGTAGAGAAACCTGCATCCATGGCTGTTTGACTCTGCGCGCGTCGCCGAGGTGTCCAGCGCTTCGCAGCGCACGGACAACTCGCTCTTCGAGCAGATCGCCGGGTTGCAACTCACGCGGCAGGGCTGCAAGTGCTGCGAGCTCGTGCTCCCTCAGTTCCTGATCTTCATTATGCATCGTTTTTCTCCAGTCCCGTTAGCAGCGCACGCATTACGCGTCGCGCCTTGAATAGCTGCGCCTTCGAAGTGCCGGGCGCGATGCCCAGCTGCGAGGCGATTTCTTCGTGTGTAAATCCTTCGACGTCGTGCATCACGAGGATTGTGCGATAACCCGGTGAGAGTGCCGCGATTGCTTTCTCGATGTCCATTCGCTCATCGTGGTGAGGAAGCACGACAGGCGCATCGTCGTCCTCGAAAAGAAACTCGGAGGCTCGGCGCTTGCCGCGGCGCATGGAATCGAGTGCTGCTCTTAGTCCAATGGAGCAGAGCCAGGTCGAAAAGCTCGATTCATTTCTGAACGTAACCAGTGCCGGATATGCACGAACCCACGTGTCCTGCACGACATCCTCGGCGTCGCCGGCTGACTTCCCGAGAACCCGCGAAACAAATTGCAGGAGGTGTGGTGTGTGCCGCCGAAACAATTCCCTGAATGCTGCTTCGCCGCCGCCGACTGCGGCTGACACAAGCGCGAAATCGGCTAAGCTTGCAGTCGTTGCACGAGGAATGACTGTTTGTCTTGATGGGTTAGCGACTGCCGCTGAGAGAGTCATCAAACAGGTAAGTCGACGCGAATCGGGAAAGGGTTGGCTGCATACCTTACCCCGAACGACGTGCGCTGCTTGCCAGATTCAATTTTCAGGGCGCAACTATTCAGTGATGGAACTGAAGGGCAATGCCATCGTGAGTGACGTAGCCACTCGAGAAGCGGAAATAAAAACACCCGCAATGCGGATGTTCTCGCATTGCGGGCAGGCCTGGCCGCCCCCACAGCGCCAGACTTTTAGTGCACTGCTACTTCCAGGCGCTCAGCTCGCGAATTTGCGCGATGGACTGGCGCGGAAGTGAAATCATCGAGTCGCATTCATTGCAGACTCCGACGAGGATATTCGAGTACGTGACGGCGGAGCGGCTCATGCGAACATCGCGGGTTTCGTAGCGAGCGTGTACCTGCTTGCCGCAAACCGAGCATGTGGTCGCTGAAAGGTCTCCTTCGTGCCATGGTGTCTGCATTGATACTCCCAGGTAAAAACGAGCGTCGTTGTGTTTGTCTTCTGCTCGTTGGACATGCATGCACTACGGAACGTTTGCGCGGTTGTGTCGTTTTGGTCGAATCTTACGAATCCCGTACACGGTACAGATTCGCAGATCCACCGTTACGCGCGCGGAATTTCGCTCATCAGCGCGAAATGGTTGTCTTCGGAATCGCGGTAGGAGGATATCCAGAGGTCGTGATCCGGCATGGGCGCAACGAGGGTTGGCTCTTCTTCTACTTTCACGCCTTGCTCTACCAATTCCCGGTGCGTGCCCGCGATGTCGTCCACTTTGTAGTACAGGATCGACGCCGGGTGATCGAACTCTGTGCGCTCCGCACGGCTCAGCATCAAGCGCACTCCGCCAGCATCAAAAAATGCGAGACCTGGAGGAGCAAAAAGAAATTTCAGGCCGAGGGTGTCGCGGTAAAACCGAGTCGCGCGCTCCACATCTTTCACGTTGATCGCAATCTGGCGGATTGTGGTGAGGCGGATGCTGCTGCTGCTGCTGCTGCTGCTGCTGCTGCTGGGTTCCATCGATTTCTCCATTGTTGAGTGGCTCGGCACAAGGCTCGCAAAGCAGAGGTGTCGTTCGCTGATAATGCTGATTTGGTCGCGGGGAACGCTACCGCCTGAGTGAGGTGAGCCAATGACGTCAAGGCAGAACGCCACTCCTCGTGGCGCTGGATGGAACGCGAGGCGCATCTTCGCCCTCGTTCTTACTGCATCGGCCTGCGCGCGCGCTGGCGAGTCGAGCTCCATCGTAAGGTCAAAAGGCACCGACGAGTCTGCACCGCCGCTTGCGAGGGAGATTGCGTGGCTTGGAGATCTCCATCAGCCGGAGTCCGTCAAATACGACACCGACCAGGATGTGTTTTTCATCTCCAACATGGTCGGCTTCGGGTCTGATCACGACAATGCCGGATACATCGTCGAAGTCAGCGCTGGCAATCTCGCGAATGGAAAAGTGTTCGCCGAAAGCGGGAAGGCGGGAGTGGTGCTGGATGCGCCGAAGGGAATGACAATCCATGGCGACACGCTGTGGGTCTGCGACATCGACCAGCTTCGCGCGTTCAATCGAAAAACGGGATTGCCGATCGCCACGATCGATCTTCGTCCCCAGGGTGCAGTGCTGCTGAATGACGTCACGATTGGCGGCGACGGCTTTAGGTAGTCAGGAACTGCGGAACAGCCTGCCGCGATTCCTGAACCAGTCAGGAGCTTGTTAGTATAAGACTGATGAGTCGAACGAAATTAACCTTGGGCGCGGCCGCGCTTGTTGTCGTGCTTTGCGGGATCGCGGGCATCGGTGTTGAAGCAAAATCCGCGACAAATGGGAGCGTCCCCGTTGAAACATCTGCGATCGCTCCGACCGTATCGCTGGCGCCCGCGATCGTCGTCGCGAAGCGTCCATCGCTTACCGAGATTCTGGATCTCGTACTGGACGATAGAAAACCGGAAAGCGGACTGCTCGCCAACGGTGGTTTTGCACCTGGCAGTGAAGAAGAGCGTATCGCTGGAATGCTCGGCAAATACTCCGGCGACCGCGGTCGCGTGAATCGCATCGCGGCATCGCTTGTAAAAGAAGGACATCGCCGCAACATCGGCTCCGCGTTGCTCGTGGGCGTCCTGCTGACGGAAAATCCAGTGTTGAATCCAACCGCCCGAAGCTCTGTCGGTGCTCGCGGACTGATGCAGGTAATGCCCTTCCACGCCGGCAAATGGGGATGTCCCTCCGGTGATCTTTTCGATATCGAAGCGAACATCTGCCATGGCGTGGCAATTCTCGCGGACAATCTCAGAAGCTCCCGTACACTGCCAGCCGCCCTGCTCGGCTACAACGGTTGCGTTCACGGAACCAACACTCCTGGTTGCTGGCGCTATGCGTCCACCGTCTATCGGCTCGCTCGAAAAGGGTCTGAGGCAGAACACAAGTTCGGCCCTGGAATAAAGCCTTTCTCGAACTGAGGGCCGCCTCGAGTTCCAAACACAGTTCTGAAGCGGGTCGCCGGATTCGGTAAGTTTGCACGATGAGTGACCGCTTCATTCTGCCTCTCCGCTCGAAGATCGCCGCGGGGTTCGTAACCGCCGTTCTGGTGCTGGCCGTGGGCGCCATGTCGTACTGGACGACAAATCGTGCGCAGAAGTCAGCGGCCGTAGTCGATCACACTGGAAGAGTGCTGCTGGAGCTTGAACGCCTGCTGAGCGGGTTGGCGGATGCGG
>JANYKY010000524.1 GCA_025357975.1 Gemmatimonadaceae bacterium | reverse complement strand
CGCTCATTGCTCGCTATTTCCCACTCGGGAAACGTTCCTTCGAAATCAGTGATGTGCGTATCGTGAAGCACCCAGACACGATCGACCAGTGTGCGCAGCAATTCGCGATCGTGGCTTACGAGCAATACCGTCCCGTCGTATTCCTGAATTGCATCTTCGAGCGATTCGATCGACTCGACATCCAGATGGTTCGTCGGCTCGTCGAGAATCAGCAAGTTGGCTCGAGCCAGAACAATCATCGCCAGCGCAACCCGTGCTCGTTCACCGCCCGAAAGGGTTCCGGCGAACCGCTGCACTTCGTCCCCTGAAAAACCGAATCGCGCCAGATGAGCCTGCACCTGCCGCCTTTCCCACAACGGGCGCAGATCAGAGATTACCTCGTACAACGACTGGTCCATCGGCACCTGGCTCAGGTCCTGTCTATAGTATGCCGCCTTGATCGAGCCCCCGAGTCGGATCTCTCCGTCGACTGTATCGAGGTCGCCCATCAGGGTTCGAAGCAGCGTCGATTTTCCTGATCCGTTTGGACCCAGAAGGCCGAGGATCTGGCCGCGCTTGATGGAAGCCGAGAAGTCATCGATGAGGATGCGATCGTCGATTCCGATCGAAACATGATCCGCAACCACGACCAGGTCTCCGCCGCGGTCGGCAATGTCGAGGCGAAGCGCCATCGTGCCGTCCGACCCAATTGGCGCGCTCAATCTTGGCAGTCGCGATAGCAGCTTACGTCGCCCCTTGGCCTGCTTCGAATTCTGCCCGGCGAGGTTGCGCCGTACGTAATCCTCCTGGTCGTCGACGAACTTTCGCTGCTTGTCGAAAGCGCGCTGCTGCGACAGACGGCGTTCCTCCCGCTGTCTTACGAACGCCTCGTAGCCGCCCGAGTAGGCAAATGCGCTGTCACCTTCGAAATGCAGAACGTGATCGACGACGTTCGCAAGAAAAGCACGATCATGGCTGATGAGCAGGATGGTCTTGTCGGTAGTCTTGAGATAACCCTCGAGCCATTCGGTGGTGTCGAGATCCAGATGGTTTGTTGGCTCATCGAGCAACAGCACATCGGCCGGACTGACGAGCTGTCGCGCGACGCCGAGCCGTCCGCGTTCTCCCCCGCTGAGTTGAACGAGAGACCGGGTGCGCGCTTCGACAGGGTCAAAGCCAAGCCCGTGCAGCACTGCATCCACTCGCGGTGCGAACGTGTATCCGCCTTCGCGATCGAAGCGTTCGAGATCACGGTCGTATCGCGCGAGCATGGCTGGCGTGGATTTTTCCCCCAGCTCACCGATCTGGACGCTCTGATCAGCGAGGGATTGTTCAAGCGCAAGAAGATCGGCAAACTGGCCGGCTGCTGCGGCCCACACTGTATCCGCGGTGCCGAAATCCCGGTGCTGCTCGAGCAGCGAGATCGTCAGTCCCGGCTGTTTCGAGACTGCTCCCGACGTCGGCTCCTGTTGTCCTGTAATGAGCCGGAAAAGCGTCGTCTTGCCGGTTCCATTACGTCCGACTATTCCCCATCGCTCTCCGCGAGATACCGTGAAGGTTATGTCGCGAAAGAGGGTTGTAGCTCCGAACTGGACCATTGCACCTGACACCGAGACTTGTGTCACGCGCTCAGGGCTCCTTCGCAGGCTGCGAGACAGCGGGCGACCGTTTCGACCGTATGATCGCCCATGTGGCCGATTCGAAAGGTCGTGTCGCCGAGCTTTCCATACCCTGTTCCGACGGTGATGCCGGAGGCCCCGACCCGTTTGACGAATTCGCGTCCGTTCATGCCATCGGGGAGGCGGATCGTCGACACAGTTGGCGATCTGAACTGTGGCTCAACGATGTTGCTAACCCCGGCTGTAGTGTCCGCCCACTCACTTGTCAGGTGCGCCATCGCCGTGTGCCGGTCCCAGCGCGCATGGACGCCCTCGGCACGAATGGCATCGAGCTGAACGTCCAGTGCGTACAGAAGAGAAAAAGCGGGCGTGGCTGGAACCTGGTTCGTTTTTGCGAACCGCTCCATTTCGACGATGTCGAAGTAGACGCCCCGCTCAGTCGCCTGGTTGGCGAGCGATACTACGCGGTCGGACGCTACAGCGAAAGCAAGTCCGGGCGGTAGGCCTATTGCTTTCTGGGAGCCAGTTAGAACATAATCTAACTGCCATTCGTCGAACCGAAGCTCTGCCCCGCCCAGCCCGCTGACGCTGTCAATCAGACACAATACGCCGAGTTCATGGGCCTTGTCTGAAATCGTTCGGACGGCGTTCAGGGCCCCAGTAGACGTCTCCGAATGAGTTACCGTAATCGCCCTGTACTTTCCGGCCCTCAGGTAGGGCTCCAATCCCTCAACCGTGTGGACGTCACCCCACGGCACTTCATACCTGTCTACCTCTCGTCCGCACATCTCGGCGATGTGTGCAAATCTTTCCGAAAACGCACCATTCACAAGCGAGAGAATGCGACCGGCGGGCATGGCCCGGATGGCGGCTTCCATCATCCCGGTCCCTGAAGACGCACTTAGGAAAACGGACCGCTGGGTCTGAAACAGGTCGCGCAATCCAACCTGGAGGCGGGCAAACAGCTCTTCAAATGCTGCACTCCGATGTGGGATCATCGGCTTGAGCATCGCCGCCAGCACTTCCTGTCGAACTTCCGTCGGTCCCGGAAGAAAAAACGTCCCGAATTCTGGTTGCCTTTGCATCATCCAACCTAGCCGCTAAGCGAACCCGCCGACACCGACACGCCCTACCGCTCTACCCACAATTTCCATGTCTTTTCATCAAGCCCGATGGTCAGCTGCGTTCCATTTCTTACGAGCGGAACCCTGAGAACCATTGGTTCTTCCGCGAGCTTTGCGATCCAGCTCTCATCCGACATCCGCGCATGGCGAAGTCCCAGATCCTGAAACGCCCCTGAGTCCGAATCGATTAACGCTCCAACTCCAAATTTCTGCGCGAACCGCTTTAATTCTCCGAGCGACGCGGGTCGCTCAGTCAGGTCGACAAAGTGCGTCTTGATCCTCCGCTCGGAGAAAAAACGCAGTGCCTTCCGCGTGTCAGAGCTTTTCTTGACCCCGAAAATCTGGACTTCCATGGTTTTCGTTTGAGGTAAATTCGACACTTGCCAATGCCGTATTCTGCCGCCTGGTGGCTCCCCGGGCCACATCTTCAAACACTCTGGGGAAAGTTCATGCGACGGGATGAGCCGTTTGCGACACGGCTCGAGCGGCTCGACACTCCAGACGGCGATTTCCTTGATATACACCACCTCGATGCTTTACCAGGCGCTCCACTCCTTGTATTGCTTCACGGTCTCGAGGGTGGCGTCCGCTCTCATTATATCCAGGGTTTGCTCAGCGAGGCCAAACGAAGAGGCTGGCGCGGGGCGGTTCTCGTTTTCCGCTCCTGCGGTCCGGAGCTGAATAGAGTCAGGCGCTTCTATCACTCGGGTGAAACAGGCGACCTTGGCTTCGCCCTGGAGCATCTGACTTCTGTTTATGGTGACTCGCCTATCCTCCTCTCTGGAGTTTCACTCGGCGGAAATGTTCTCCTTAAGTTTCTCGGCGAACAAGGCGCAGCGGTTTCCCAGCGAATTCGAGCGGCTGTTGCGATCTCAGTACCGTACAACCTGAGTCGGGCAGCTCATCACATCGACCGAGGGTTTGCCCGAGTTTACCAGAGAAGCTTCATCCGATCACTCCAATCGAAGGCGATAGCGAAGCTCGACCAGTTTCCTGATCTCGTAGAAAAGCAGCGCGTCGCATCAATACGGACGATGAACGACTTTGACGAGATACTTACAGCACCACTCCACGGGTTCAGAGACGCTGAGGATTACTATACGCGGTCGAGCGCGATAGGGTGGCTGGACAAAATTAGTATCAACACGTTACTATTAAGTTCAGTTGACGATCCCTTCCTGCCGGCCGACGTGCTCGACGAAGTTCGGAAGATTGCCAGCAGCAACTCCTTTCTTCAGGTCGAGTTCACGCCACGCGGCGGACATGTCGGTTTCGTCGAGGGACGCAACCCGTTTCGGCCTCGCTATTATCTCGAGCGCAGAGTCGGTGATTTTCTTGCAGAACACTTGAAGAGTTCGTCGTCAGACACTGACCAGAGGAGAGCTTCGTGATACCGATACGAGTCGTTCGCCCATCGTCATTCATCGCTCTATCATTCATCGCTACGGGCATTTTCAGCGGCTGTGCCGGTCGGGCCAATGGAGCGGTCGATCATTCCGCTCATGGGTCCGCTTCTCCGGGGCGGGTCGTGGCAGTTGCTGATAATCCATCGTTGCCCGCCGACGCGGCCGGTGCACGAGCGAGGCTCGCGAGCTCACCCAGACACGGTGAGTGGGTGACGTTCCGTTCTGGCGCCGACAGCATTCGCGCCTGGCTTGTTTATCCCGAGAGGAAAACCAATGCGCCAGTTATTGTCGTGGTGCACGAGATATATGGGCTCAGTCCGTGGATTCGAGCAGTGGCGGATCAATTTGCGAAAGAGGGCTACATCGCAATTGCGCCCGATCTGCTGACGATGAAGAACCTTCCGAATGCGACTGACAGCGTCTCCTCCGACCTCGCCACCGCCGCGATTCGGACACTCAACGCGGACGACGTCCAGCGTTACGTGGACGCCAGCGCCACGTACGCAATGGGCCTTCCGTCTGCCTTGAAGAAATACGGCGTTGTCGGATTTTGCTGGGGTGGTGGTGTGTCCTTCCAGCACGCGGTTCATTCGCCATCACTTGCAGCGTCTGTTGTCTACTACGGAGTCGCGCCGCCAACCGAATCTCTAGTTTTTATCAAAGCGCCGGTGCTCGGACTTTATGGAGGAAGCGATGCTCGCGTCGGGGCAACCGTTCCGCCTGCTGATTCAGCGATGAAGGCACTGGGCAAAACGTTCACGCACTTCAGTTATGAGGGCGCTGCCCACGGCTTCTTGCGCCAGCAGAGCGGGCAGGACGGTGCCAACCTGACAGCAACACAAAAGGCATGGCCCGCGACGATTGCATGGTTTCGTCGCTACCTTGGTGCGTAAACCATGCAGATCTGGAAAGTCATTTACCTAGCGACATTCGTCGCCGGCCTTTCGCTCGCCGTCAGCTCGATGCTTCACGGTGCCGAGCGTTGGAGGAGAAGGCGTTCGGTGAAACAGTCGGCGGTATTCAATCCGCCCACTGTTGCATCGCTTGCCGTTGGTATTGGAGCCTGTGGGTACCTCCTCACAACCCGAACTTCGCTGGGCTGGTTCGGCGTTTTTTTCATCGCCATGGCGACTGGGCTTGCGTCACTGTTTGGCATGATCCTCCTCATGGCCAAATGGGCGCTTCGCGCCTCGACTCATATCTCCGGACTCGACGAAGAGGATACCCACGGACAGATCGCCGTTGTTTCGCGCTCAATCACTCCTGGAGAAGTCGGAGAGATTACTTACTTCGCATGGGAGAGAACACACGTGCTGCCGGCCACCGGGCTCGACTCTTCAATGATCCCGGAGGGCACTGAAGTCGTGATTGATTCAGTCGAAGACGGCGTTGCTCGCGTCGAGCTATGGTCGGTCGTCGAGCAGCGACTTTAGCGAACTACATAGCGTAGAGTCTGAGCCATCCCGGCCAGTTTCCGCTCAGCTCGAAGAACTCGTCGTAGTACACGAGCCCTTTCGATTCGAAATATCCGGTTACGAGCCCCACCATGTCGTCCGACGGTAACGGGCCGATTGCGATCAGTCCGCCTTCGACTCTGAACTCCGCATCCGTCAAATTGAAGAGGGAATCGATGTCAGCGCGGTTCAACGCCGCGCGCTCAAACGCATCTTTTCGCACCAGGATGGTAGGCAGTCCGTCAGTAACCGTCAGGGGCATTTAATTCTCCACGTGATTTTGCCGATAACCGGCACGCCTCGGGACATTAACTTCAATGTATGTCTGGAACTGGACGGCCACACGCTGCCGAAGCTGACTTCGACGTCATCATAGTTGGAGCTGGTCATGCGGGAACCGAGGCTGCAGTTGCTGCAGCTCGGGTCGGCGCGACGGTCGGGATCGTAACCAGCTCACTCGAGACTATCGGCCAGATGTCGTGCAATCCGGCAATTGGCGGGGTCGCAAAGGGCACCGTCGTGAGAGAAGTAGACGCACTCGGCGGAATCATGGGTCGCGCTACCGATCTCGCCACTCTTCAGTTCCGGATGCTCAACCGAAGCAAGGGCCCGGCAGTCTGGGCGCCAAGGGCACAGTGCGATCGTGGACTCTACCGGAGAGCAGTCCGAACGCTCCTCGAGAAGCACAACGGAATCCAGACCATTCAGGGCACCGTTGCCCGGCTAATTATGGACTCGCCGGAGCGCGTGGCCGGTATCGAGACACTCGAAGGACGCTCGTTCACCGCACGCTGCGTCGTGATCACGACAGGCACTTTTCTGCGTGGCCGAATCCATATCGGAACCGATTCGAATATTGCGGGTGGACGAGCCGGAGAAAATTCTGCTACTCATCTAGCTGAGCAACTCGAGAGCGCGGGCCTCGAAGTATCGCGGTTCAAGACCGGTACGCCGCCGAGAATCGACGGACGATCGATCGATTATTCGAGGCTGGAACGACAGGATAGTGAGATCGATCAGTTTGACTATTCATGGTCCCACTTCTGGCCCGTTGCAAGATCGGCCGAAGGCAAGACTCGTCATCCTGATCAGCTTCCATGCTGGATCGCGCACATCGATTCGCCAGCGAAGTCAATCATAAAGAAGAACATCGGCAAGTCTGCGATGTACGGCGGAGCGATCACGGCTCGTGGTCCGCGCTATTGCCCATCGGTTGAAGACAAGGTTGTACGCTTCCCAGACGCAGAAAGGCATCAGTTGTTTCTAGAGCCGGAAGGGCACGACACATCCGAGCTCTATGTCAACGGATTGTCGACATCTCTACCAGCCCCGATACAGCTCGAGATTCTGAAGACAATTCCTGGACTGGAAAAGGTTCGGATGAATCGCGCGGGGTATGCAATCGAATACGACTATTATCCGCCAACCCAGCTGGATGCGACGCTTCAGGTAAAAGCAATTCGCGGATTGTTTTTCGCCGGCCAGATCAACGGCACAACAGGTTACGAAGAGGCTGCGGGACAGGGAACGCTCGCTGGAATTAACGCCGGACTCAGTTCAACAAATCACGACCCATTGATACTCGGCCGCGAGACTTCGTATATCGGTGTGCTTGTCGATGATCTTGTAACATGCGGCGTCGATGAACCATATCGACTTTTTACTTCGCGCTCCGAATTTCGTTTAACGGTGCGTCAGGACAATGCGCTCGACCGGCTTGGTGCGATTGCTCTTCGACTCAAGCTTTACGACGATCGAGAGATCGAGACCGTCGAGAATAGATTTGCCGAGTCTGCGCGGATCCGTGATGCGGCAAATGGTACGAGCATCACGCCGCTGGCGGCGAATCCGCTGCTAACTGATGCTGGCACCTCTCCGATTTCTCATTCCGTGAAGGTTGTCGAGCTTGCGCGAAGACACGGAGTTTCTCTTGCGACTCTGTTCAATGCCGCGAACATCACCGAGGCATTCTCTCACGATGCAATAATCTCGGCCGAATTGGAGATCAAGTACTCCGGCTATTTCGATCGCGAGCGAGCTCATGCTGAACGAATCAAGCTGATGGGCGATTTCCCAATCCCAGGGAATCTCGCGTACGCGGCAATGCAGTCGCTCTCGAACGAGGCGCGGCAGAAACTTGCGTCAATTCAACCACTTACTCTCGCTCAGGCATCACGAATCCCGGGTGTAAGTCCAAGCGACATTCAGAATCTCGTGATTGAAATCGAACGACGGCGCTCTGTCGCGATGACTCACTGAAATTGTGGCTCGGCAGTTTCACTGCTCCGCTCGAGAAAGATCACAGCCGTTGCGACCATCGCGCCTCCTGCCACGATTGCAACAGTCAGCCCTTCAGCTAGAACCAGTGCACCGAGCAGAGCGGTAAAAAACGGCTCGACAGTAGAGATGATCGAGGTGCGAACTGGTCCGAGAACCTGCAATCCAGCGATCATAGCGCCGAATGCTACAACGGTTCCCACAATCGAGAGCAGAATGAGGTAGACCCAGACGTCGAGCGTACCCGGAAGAGCGAGCTTCCGCGTGACGATGCCTATCAGGAGATATGATATGGCAATCCCACTCACCAGATAGAATGTTGAGACAAAAGGCGGCAAGTCTTTCTGCGCGGAGTGAAGAGCAGGCAAATACAACGCGTACAGGAAGGCTGTCCCAAGTGCGAGAGAAATTCCGGTCGCACTGAGCGATTGAGCGGCTGGGGTTTCAACCATTACGGCAATTCCCGCCATCGCGAGCACCAGTGCAATCAGTCGGGCGCGTGTCAGTGCTTCTCTTCCCGTTATTGCCGAGATGGCTGCTACCCACGCGGGATATGTATAGAAGAGAAATGCGAGAACACCCACTGGCAGATAGTCGAGCGCCTTGAATGAAAGATAGGAAATCACTGCCTGGGCGGTTGCCCCGATAAGCATCAGCCGAAATGCGGACTTGCCTGGTGCGTGAGCTCGACGGCCGCGAATTGTCACCAGGAACAGGACGATCGCCGCCAGTGCAAACCGCCAGAAGATGACGTTCATTAGCGAGAGGCCAGCGCGCGTTGCAAGCAGCGTCAATGTCGTCAGGGAACCAAAGCAACAGGCGGAGATGACGATCATCGACGTCGCTCGCGCGATGGAGAGCCTCGTTGATTTCATGCAACAATCTACCTAGCCACTTTTCACTGGCCCGTGCTGCAAGCCGGCACCATCTTGAGACGTTCCATACAACACCTTCAACTTTCAGCAGGACGATTGTATTTCTTTGATCTGCCCGCGAAGGTATAGCGAGCGTCAATCCCGATCTTCAGAGGTTCAAGACTGATTTGACATCGTCAACTTTTACCGAGATCCCCACGATGCGAGTGGATCCGGCCTTTGCGGACGATCCGTCAAAGGACCTTGGCTTCGGATCCGAGGTAGCGAGAGGCAGCCACAAAAGGCTGCTGAATCGAGACGGTAGTT
This sequence comes from Gemmatimonadaceae bacterium, assembly GCA_025357975.1. Classification (GTDB taxonomy): domain Bacteria; phylum Gemmatimonadota; class Gemmatimonadetes; order Gemmatimonadales; family Gemmatimonadaceae; genus UBA4720. The sequence goes on along the minus strand of JANYKY010000524.1, from coordinate 15,019 downwards.
TCAACGTTCTGCGTTTTGGGCTGAGACCGTTTTCCTCGCTCAGCATTTATCACTGGTCGCTATCCGCATCATGGCCGCGTTTCCTCGGTATGCTGGCCGTTGCTTACCTGTTGATAAACACCATCTTCGCCGGTGGATACCTGCTACTCGGCCCAAATGCATTACAGGGAGAGCCAGCGATCACAACGGGAGCTCTATTCCTGAGAGCATTTTTCTTCAGTGTGCAGACGTTCGCCACAATAGGGTATGGACACGTCATCGCTCATGGTACTCCAGCCAACCTGCTCGTCACCCTGGAAGCGTTTCTAAATATCGTCGGGGTCGCTCTTTCCACTGGTGTTGTTTTCGCACGATTTTCTCGGCCGACTGCAAAGATTATTTATAGCCGGCAGGCCGTCGTCGCTCCGTATAAAGGATTGAATGCGCTCGAGTTCCGGATTGCCAACTCCCGAACGAGTCAGATACTCGAGCTCGAGGCGAAAGTCATCCTGAGCCGAATCGAGGCGTCGAGCGAGGGTATGGTGAGGAAATTCCGTGATCTCGAGCTCGAGCGCACAATGGTGACGTTCTTTCCTTTGAGCTGGACCCTCGTTCACCCGATCGACGACAAGAGTCCGCTCTCGGGGATGGTTCACGAGGACTTGATCGAAAGCAGTACGGAGATATTGATTCTGCTCAGCGGTACCGACGAGACCTCGTCACAGCTGGTGCATTCGCGCTCTTCCTACAAGGCCGAAGAAATCATATGGAATGCGTCATTTGCCCCGATTTTCAGGCGCGGCCGGGACGACGGGATCCTGGGAATGGACGTCGGTCGGATACACGACATCAACCGCCTCGGTTAACTGTTGTGCAACTTCCGGTTGTCTGTTCGTCTAAGGGTAGTACAATCACCTTCTATGAGATTTGAAACGATGATCAAATATTTAGCAGCAATCGCTCTAATTTCTACACCAATATTAGCTCAGAATAGCGTCACTATTCCACCAGTACCACAAATTTCGGTATCATCGCGCGGCGAAGTCAAAGTCAATCCCGACCGAGCGACGATCCAGATAAGCGTTCAAACAAAGAGCGCGACGGCTGCAGCAGCCGCGGCAGATAACGCAACCAAACAGAAAGCGGTCATCGACGCGCTGCGGGCTCTGGGCTTGGGCGAAAAGGACATTTCGACAAGCGATTACTCGGTTACTCCAGAGCAACGATATGAGCCCAATAAGGAGCCAACCGTCGTGGGGTATAACGTTACCAACACCTTATCGGTTGAGGTGACATCATTGAAAATGGTGGGCCCTGTCATCGATGCCGCGCTGGCGAAGGGGGCGAATATGATAACGTCTCTGCAGTTTTCATCCTCAAGTACTGATGCGGCGAGGCGCCAGTCGATTACAATCGGCGTGCAGCGGGCTCGCGGTGATGCAGAGGCCGCAGCTAGAGCCGCAGGAGGATCTCTTGGCGCACTGATAGAAGTGTCAATTGGTGGATACTCTTCACCGCCCCCCCGACCGTTCGACATGAAAGTTTCAAGTGCTGCGATGCGAGCGCAGGTCGAAACGCCTGTGGATCCCGGTCAACAAACGATATCTGCCGATGTAACTACCCGGTGGCAGTTCGTAGCTGGCAATCACTAAATGCCGAAATAAAGGCGTTTCACGTGAAATGTTTCACGTGAAACGTTGAGCTTTTCAGGAGGGACCTGCTAAGAGCGTCCAAGCATCGTACATTCTCAATTCCTCAAGAAAACGGTGCCGGGTGGGAAAAGTCATAGCGGTGGCAAATCAGAAGGGCGGCGTTGGCAAAACCACAACTACCGTTAACCTGGCCGCTAGCCTCGCAGCAGCTGAACAGCGCACACTGCTTGTCGACGGAGACCCTCAGGGAAACGCCACGAGCGGCGCCGGCCTCCAAGGCGCGACATCGACCCCTACATTATATGAAGTACTAACAGGCTCAGCCGAGGTCGAAGCGGCGATTGTCAAACGTGTGCATTTCGAGCTTTTGGACGTCCTCCCAGCGACTCCGGACCTTGCAGCGGCCGAGTTGGAGCTTGTCGACCGGGAAGATCGCAATAATACGATGCGTAGAGCGCTCGACAGTGTCAGAGATGATTATGATCTTATCCTGATCGATTGCCCGCCATCGCTGGGCCTGCTCACGCTGAATATGCTCACGGCCGCCGATTTCGTACTGATCCCTCTTCAATGTGAGTACTACGCTCTCGAAGGAATTTCACAGCTACTCAACACAATCCATCGTATCCAGCACGGCCCGAACGAATTACTTGAAATCAGCGGCGTACTCCTGACGATGTTCGACGCACGGCTCAACCTGTCGCGACAAGTCGCCGCTGACGCACGGGAATATTTTGGCGATACCGTCTTCAAAACAGTTATTCCACGTAACGTGAGACTTGCGGAGGCGCCGAGCTTTGGGAAACCAATCATCCTTTACGACATTGGTTCGGTTGGAGCAAAAGCATATATGGAGGTAGCGAAAGAACTCATGCAGCGATCTTTCACAGCGAGTGACCATGCCTCCTGAAAAACCGCGCAGGCTAGGCCGGGGCCTTGACGCCCTCTTCGGATCTGCTGAAATGGCGCCTAAGTCGGCGTTGAAACCCGAAAACGAAAGCGCGCTCAAGGATATTTCCATTTCGCAGATCGTGAGCAATCCTTTCCAGCCGCGAAAGGATTTTAAAGCTGCCGAGCTTTCCGAGCTTCAGGAAAGTCTCCGGTCGAGCGGGTTGCTGCAGCCGATCACCGTGCGTCCCGCACCGTCGGGATCAGGCTATGAGCTGATCGCTGGCGAGCGCCGTTTGCGCGCTGCGACAAACATCGGCTGGGACACGATTCCCGCTGTCGTGAAGAATCTTGACGATCAGGAGATCCTGACGTTAGCGCTGGTAGAAAATCTTCAACGCGCCGACTTGAATCCGATTGAAGAGGCTGAAGGTTATAACCAACTTATTGAGCAATTTGGACATACGCAGCAGACGGTTGCGGCGATGGTGGGCAAGGACAGGTCCACGATTTCGAACGTGCTTCGACTCCTGCAGTTGCCTGTTTCCGTCAGGAAGCTGTTGGAAGCAGGGCAGTTGACTGCGGGTCAGGCGAGGCCGCTATTGGGCCTCGAGGACCAAGGCCAAGTTGACGCGCTTGCACGGGATATCATCTCCAGGAGCCTGAGTGCACGCGAAGTGGAGCGTCAAGTCAGGTCAGCAGGTTCGAGTGGCGCTCTGCCTGGACACGGGCGATCCAGAAAGTCCGATACGCGGTCGGCCGATGTAAAGAGTCTTGAGCAAAGGCTAAGAAAGCACTTCCAGACGGACGTCGCGATTACCGTCAAGCCTCAGGGACGCGGGTCGATAAACGTCTCGTTCTATTCGGCCGAAGATTTCGAGCGGATTGTGGAGGTCATGGGTTTCCGAAGTTAGTAGTGGGATCGTTGGGCTTGACGTCGATAACCCGTTGTGGCATCATCACTTACCTACACTAGATGAAACTTTTCGCATTAGTCATTTGCCCCATAGCAGTTACCTTGGGCGCATGTTCCTCAAAGCCCGACACGACAGATAGTGCGTCGAAGCACACGTTCAAAGTTGCGCTGCTTACCCCAGGTCCCATTTCGGATAAGTCATGGAATGGGGGAGCATATCAAGGTTTGATGGCAATCCACGATACGCTTGGCGCAGAGGTAAGTCATATCCAGACAAAAACGCCGGCCGAATTTGATGAAAACTTCAGGCAGTACGGAGCCAAGGGGTTCAATCTTGTTTTTGGGCACGGCTTCGAATTCCAGGATGCTGCCGTCCGTGTCGCCCGTGCTTATCCCAATACCGTCTACGTAACGACATCCGGAACCAGTGTTGGAAAGAACCTGGCTGGAGTCGACTTCTCATTCGAAGAGGCGTCATATATCGCGGGCCTGGTCGCAGGCCGAATGACGAAGTCAAATGTCATCGGGCTGATTGGAGGAACCGAGCTGCCACCGGTAAAAAGCAGCTTCGAGGCGTTCGAGAAGGGGGCACAGACCGTAAATCCGAAAGTGAAGTTTCTGGTGTCATATATCGGCAACTGGGATGATGCGAGTGCCGGCAAGGAGCAGGCTATCGCACAGATATCACGCGGCGCCGACGTCATCATGCAAAACGCCGACGCTGCCGGCCTCGGGGTTTTTCAAGCCATAAAGGAAACGAAAGGAGTATGGATCATCGGCTCCAACTCCAACCAGAACACAATTTTCCCGTCCCAGACGCTCGGCAGCATCGTCATCAACCTTCCACGCGCTTTCCTCCTGATTGCACGCGAGGTGCAGAAGGGAAATTTTATCGGACACGTTTTTTCGCTGGGGTTGCCTGAAGGGGTCGTCGAGTACACCGCCAACCCAACGGTTACCAGTAATATCCCGGTCAGCGTAGCAGCTACCGCAGATTCGATTCAGCGACAGATGTCAGCAGGAACTTTCAAGGGAAACGTCCTTCCCGATTCAGCGCGCAAGCAGCCGGCAAGGTGATCGAAACAAAGCGCCTTGCTCAATACCTCGATGATCTCCTCGAGACCTCGCGCATTCCGGACTATCCCGGCGCTCTCAACGGATTACAGCTCGAAAACGACGGCACCATCCACAAGGTAGCGGCTGCTGTGGATTTCTCCTCACGAACCGTTGCGCTCTCAATCGAACAACATGCCGACCTGCTTCTCGTGCATCACGGCATGTTCTGGAGCGGAGCACAGGCCATCACGGGCCCACGCTTCGAACGCCTGAGATCGCTCATCGCGAATAAGGTGGCTGTTTACTCGTCGCATTTGCCACTCGATTGTCATCCGACCTTTGGTAACAATACGCTACTAAGTCATGAACTTGGTCTCGAACCAATTGGCAAGTTCGCACACCATGAGACGATCTCGATCGGTGTATCCGGTAAATCCGACATGCCAATCGCCGAGCTCCTTCAACGCACGCAGAGCTTCGCAACAATCCACGGCGGAAGTGTGATCACGACAAGCTTCAGTCCGGATGCGATAACCGGACATTGGGGAGTATGCACCGGCGCCGGCGCATCCGCGGAAACGCTACAGGAAGCGTCCGAAATGGGACTCAACACTCTCGTGGTTGGTGAAGGTCCACACTGGACTGCTGTCAATGCTGCGGACCTGGGCATCACGATTATCTATGCAGGGCATTACACAACTGAAACGCTCGGTGTTACTACACTCGCGCAGCACATCGCTGAACAGTTCGACTTAGAGTGGACGTTCATACACGCGCCAACTGGACTTTGAGTCCACCAGCCGCGGACGCTTCAACGGAACATGCCGCCGAGCAGCCCGATCTCTGCTTGCACGAGGTCAGCAAGAAATTCGGAAACGTCATCGCGCTCGACAAAGCTTCCCTGACATTGCGCAAAGGGTCAATACACGCTCTCCTCGGCGAGAATGGCGCGGGGAAGACAACTCTTATGCGAATCGCATTTGGATTGATCAGGCCTGATTCCGGATCCATCGACGTAAAAGGGAAACGTGTTGACTTTGCATCTCCTGCCCAGGCAATCGCGTCAGGAATTGGGATGGTGCATCAGCAGTTCTCGCTCGTTCCGGAAATGACGGTAGCCGAGAATGTTGCTCTTGGTGGAAGGGGCAGATACGACGCGAAGACCACAGCGCGTCGTATCGAAGCAATCAGCAACAGGATCGGCATGCAACTCGATCCATTTGCAAAAGTGAAAACACTCACGAGCTCTCAACGACAAAAGCTGGAGATAGTCAGAACATTTGCGCATGACGCAAGCATCCTGATTCTCGATGAGCCAACTGCTGTATTGACGCCGAGGGACATTGGCGATCTTTTCGCACAACTGAGGAAATTCGCGGCTGAGGGCGGCAGTGTCATCCTCATTACCCACAAGCTTCGTGATGCAATCGACAATGCGGATGACGTAACAGTCTTGCGTCGAGGGAAGTGCGTGCTTGCCAGTCCAATGCAACTGGTGGATCAGGGAACTCTTGCATTGGCGATGCTGGGATCTTCAACGGTGACTCCACCCTCGGCTCCGCGACCAGCAACGAATCTCAGTCGGGTTGTGGTCAAGTTCGATGACGTGTTCTTCGAGGATGAGCGACGGGTTGCAAGATTGGAGAACGCGTCACTCCAGGTCGCTGCTGGCGAGATTGTCGGTGTGGCAGCGCTCGAAGGCGCGGCTAGTCAGATGCTAGGCCTAATGGCTGGCAGGCTTCAGCCAACCTCCGGAACGATCAAACTGCCCACTGCTATTGGATTCGTCCCAGAGGATCGTTCGGAAGAAGCCGTCATTCCCGCGCAGACGCTGATTGAAAACACTGCACTCGCGAATGCCGGAGCACGTTCCAGGATGATCGACTGGCACAACGTTCGCACGCAAACAACGCACATCATTGCGGACTTCTCCGTTCGGGCGTCGGGGCCCACAGCGGCGATGAGTGAACTGTCAGGCGGAAATCAGCAGAAGTTCGTGCTTGGACGCGAATTGAAAGACCATCCCGCGCTTCTCGTTCTCGAAAACCCGACGCAGGGATTGGATGTACATGCCGCGAATGCGATTCACGAAAAAATAAAGGCCGCCGCAAACGACGGCACAGCAATAGTTATTTACTCGAGCGATCTCGATGAGCTAGCCGCACTTTCTGACCGAGTGCTCGTTGTATCGCGGGGCCGTATCGCCGCTGCGCGTCCCGACAAGGAATCGATCGGAAGCTTGCTCCTGGAGACTGCCGATTGAATGGCTGATATCACTCTACTGGCCGATGCGCTGGTACGTTCGACTCCACTGATTCTTGCAGGCCTCGCCGTTGCTCTCGCATTTCGGGGTGGCGTGTTCAACCTTGGCGCCGAGGGCCAGCTGATGATGGGCGCGGCGGCATCTGCTGCGATAAGTATCAAGCTCGCTCCCCTCATGGGGCCATCCGTGATTGTTGTTTCTCTGGGCGGTGGCGCGGTTGCCGGCGCGTTGTGGGCCGGCATAGCGGCAGAATTGAAACGAAGGTTTCATGTGCTCGAGATCATCAGCACCATCATGCTCAACTTCATCGCGATTCATCTGGTCTCGTTTCTCGTTCGCGGCCCGATGCAGGAGCCAACACGGATTTATCCGCAAACAGAATCACTCGCAGATAGCGCGCGCCTGCCAATAATTATCCCGGGAACAAGGTTGCATGCAGGTCTGATTTTAGCGGTGCTGCTCGCTGTTTGTCTTCACTGGATATTCAAACATACCGCGGCAGGGTTTCGTGTCCGCGCTCTCGGTGCGGGCCCTAATGCGGCACGAAGCGCCGGGCAAATCGACATTGCGGTGCTCTCGTGGCGAGTATTCGTGATGAGCGGGGCGATCGCAGGACTCGCAGGCGCAATCGAAGTAAGTGGAGTCACCTTCGCACTGTATGAGAATATCTCTCCCGGTTATGGCTACACTGCGATCGCTGTAGCGTTGATCGCCGGACTCAATCCACTTGGCGTCATCGCGTCAGGCGTGTTTTTCGGTGTGCTCGAAACGGCTGCACTTGCACTTCAGCGGGATTTTGGAATTCCATCATCGATTGCATCGATGGTGGAGGCGCTACTCATTCTCGTAACGTTGGCACTCGCGGGGTTGCGCGGTTACCTGGCGTTTCTTGCGCCACGGGAACGGACAGCGTGAGTGCGGTACAGGCATTTCTGGAAGGGACTATTCGGACGGCGACACCGCTCGCGTTTGCAGCACTTGGCGAAACTGTTGTGGAAAGAGCAGGCATCATCAACATCGGGCTGGAAGGCGCGATCATAGCCGGAGCAATGGGCGGATTCACGGCCGCCGGTGCAGCGGGCACGTGGGCCGGATTTGCTGGTGCCGGTATCGCTGGCCTCTTCGTAGCGGTCGTATTTGCGTTCTTCGCGATCCGGCTGCGCGCGGATCAGATCATCACCGGAACAGCAATCACTCTTTTCTTCCTGGGTGCTACAGCGACTCTTTATCGGCAGCTGTACGGGGTTACAGGTGCTGCGCTCACCAGCCCAACGATGCCTGTTACGCCAATCCCACTACTCTCTTCGATTCCTGTCATAGGGCAGCCGTTGTTCGCACAGCCTGCTATCACATACCTCTTGTACGTGCTCATTCCATGTGTGTGGTGGTGCATGTACCGCACGCATTTCGGACTCGGATTACGCGCGTCTGGCGAAAGCGCGAAAGCGGCTCAGGCTGCCGGTGTTCCGGTCAGTCGCATTCGTTTCATCGCGGTGTTGTTTGGCGGACTGCTGGGAGGTATTGCGGGAGGTGTGCTCGTAATCGCGCAGGCCGGATCTTTTGCCGAAGGAATGTCGGCGGGGAGAGGCTTTATCGCGATCGCAGTTGTCGTTCTCGGACGTTGGCACCCACTTGGCGTTGTCGCAGCTGCCCTGGTTTTTGCTGCTGCAAGCGCGCTCCAATATCTGTTTCAGGCGATGGGATGGAATATCCCTTATCAGACATTTCTGGCCCTTCCTTATGTGCTTACACTTCTCGGATTAGCCGGAATCGCAGGGAAGGCAACGGCACCTGCAGCGCTTGGTCAGTGGCAGAGCTGACAGTCAATCAGCAACCGGTGTAAGCACTCTTCCACGTTATACGCCAGTCGTGATCCGCAACACGCTCGAGGAGCGCTACCTGTCCGCCGTCGTCGTACTCAAATGACACAACGAGCGCAGGCCTGTTTGTGTGTACGAAGTGGACAGCTGCAACTACGGCATTCGTGCGCACGTCGTCTTCCGTTCCGGAGGTTCTACTCAAAAAAGCGTTGACGTAATTACTCGACTCGTTCGACTTTTCAGCAACCAGCAATAAACTCTCGACCCGTGGCGCGGCTTCCTCGTTGATTTTTCGCACAATGTTGCCAATGAGAATCGACGTCTTTCCAAATGATGTTCGGTAGCCTCGTTGAACGATGAAGGGAAGTCCCTGAAAAGCTGGATCGCTTTTCACATCGGCGATGGAGGCTATTCTCGCGAGCTCGGCGGTTACTAGCGTGGAATCCGCCGGACTCATTCCCTCGATCGAGTCGAGTTCCATTGCGGTTGCCTTTCCCTTGACGAAACCGACCCTCCACGGTGCGCTTGGCCGCGACGAAAGCTGCGCGACCGGCCATGTAACACATCCAGTACTGGCAGGTCTCTGGGAGTTGATCTTAAGGTTTACCTGCCCGGCACTACCTGCCGGACCAAAGAGATCCACGGAAGCATTCGAAAGAGAATCGAGCTGAAAGGTCCTCATGCCGGCGAGCGTGCTGTCGCTTTCCTGAGGAAGCACTACTGCGGCGCCGAGCGGATCGGCGGCTGCGGAAAGAATCATTACAGGCCCTGCGTCTGCATCGTCCCAACCGGAAACAGCACTCGACGACCGCGAAATTGGGCGTGTTGAGCTGGCGAGGACTGACGAATCCTGCGAAGCTGACTTGTTATCCCGATTGCAGGCCGCGAGGCCAATGGACAGGCCAAGCGACAGACCAAGTAACAAAGTTGTTTGCGCACGACTTGAACTCATGAGTGGTAATTTGTAGTCCGTCGAGCCGTCGCGTCGAGTTCACTCGTAATATTCGATTGCGCTAAAGCCTTCAATGTGACCAGGGCTGTATGATCTACAGACTCTTCCGCTGGTTTACCGGCATTGCTCTTCACTGGTTCTATTCGAGCATAGATGTGGCCGGCGGTGAACGCGTGCCTGTCAATGCGCCGGTACTTGTCGCGGCCAGTCACCACAACGCGCTTGTCGATTGCCTGATTGCCGGGTGGATCATTCCCCGGCGACTCACGATAACAGCGAAGGCCACGCTGATGGACAATGCGTTTCTTGGCTGGATACTGCCTGCGATCGGCGTTGTGCCTCTCCGGCGTGCGAGCGATGAGAATTCCAGTAGGCAAGACGGAAACGATAGCACTAGAAATATCAGTCGCAACGTCGGCGCATTCAAAGCATTGCTCGATACGCTTGAACAGCGTCGCGCCGTATTGATCTTTCCCGAAGGAAAAAGTCATAGCGAGCCTGCATTGGCCCCTCTCAAGACGGGTGTTGCGAGAATTGCGCTCGAGGCCCGTGATGGTCGTCATATTCGTGGCCTTGTCATTCTGCCGTTGGGCTTGAGCTTCGAGGACAAGGGAAATCCAGGAACTGCGGTTCTCGCAGAGTTCGGTGTTCCGATATCAATGGACGAGATTGGATCGGTCAGTGTGGAGGCGCTCACGCAAATGATCGAAGATCGATTGTCGGCAGTATCACTCAGGCCGATCCAGACATCGCATGACCGTGGATCGATTCGCCGCAGAGAGATTGCGCACCCGCTGGCTTCTCCGATCGCTGCGTGGGGTGAGCTGACCCACCGCTACATCATCAACATCGCGCGGGATCTTGCGCTAAAGCGGAGCAGTAACCCAGATGATCCGGCGATGCTGACAATTATTTTCGCACTGCTTTTGATTCTCTTGTCCTACGTAGCTCAGTTCGCAGTGGTCGCGGCGCTGCTGGATATGCGATGGGCGGCGTTGTACGTCGCGACACTCCCAATCGGTGCGTATTGGGCGGCATTCAGCGACCATCGAGTCCCCATGACCTGATTGTTACTTGGTTTCGAGCCAGTTGATTCCCGTACCCAGATCGACGACAAGAGGAACCGATAGCTGGGTGGCGTTCTCCATCTCGTGTTTTACCAGCACCTTGACTCGGTCGAGCTCTTCTGGAGGCACCTCGAATACGAGCTCATCGTGAACCTGCAGCAACATTTTCGCATTCAAGCCTTCCGCACCCAAAGCGCGATCGATGTGTATCATCGCGATCTTGATCAGGTCTGCGGCAGAGCCCTGAATAGGCGAGTTCGCAGCTGTTCGCTCACCGAAGGCGCGAATATTGAAGTTTCTTTCACGAAGTTCCGGGATATACCTGCGCCGGTTGAAGATGGTTTGCACATAGCCGTGCTCGCGCGCGAAATCCACCATCGAGTCGAGGTACTGCCTGATGCCGTGGAAGCGCTCGAAGTAGAGCCGAATAAATTCCTTCGCTGTCGCATGTTCGATCTTCAACTGTCGCGACAGTGCATGTGCGCCCTGACCGTAAATCGTGGCAAAATTGATCGTCTTCGCACGGCCGCGCATTTCTGACGTCACTTCGCTCAACGGAACATCGAAAATGATCGCCGCAGTTTGGCGGTGTATGTCGCCACCAGCTTTAAAAGCCTCGACAAACGCTGGATCTCCGGAGAGATGAGCGAGAAGCCGAAGCTCGATTTGGGAATAATCCGCAGCGAGAAGAGTCCATCCTGCGCGTGGAATAAATCCACGCCTGATGTCCCGTCCGAGTTCCCGTCTGATGGGAATATTCTGAAGGTTGGGATCGCTTGACGACAATCGTCCAGTCGCCGCCACTGTCTGGTTGAATGATGTGTGTAAGCGGCCTGTTTCGGGATTGACCATCTGGGGCAACGCGTCCAGATACGTATTTTCCAGCTTCGCGAGCTCGCGGTATTCCATGAGCAATGTCGGCAGTGTGTGGCCGGCATCTGCCAGCTCCTTCAATACGCTCGCGTCTGTGGAAGGGCCCGTGCTTGTTTTCTTCAGCACCGGCAGTCCCAGGCGGTTGAAGAGAATATCTCGAAGTTGCGGATTCGAATTGATGTTGAACTCTGTTCCGGCCGATGTGTAGATCTGCTTCTCGACCGCTTCTCTCTCTCTCCGAAATCGATCCTTGAGCGAATGAAACCACGGAACATTGATCGTGATGCCCGTCCATTCCACATTCGCAAGAACCCGAACCAGGGGCAGCTCGATCTCATCCAGGAGAGATCTCACGGCCGTGCTCTCCAGCTGCGGCTCGAACATCGCTCTCAGCCGCAGTGTCATGTCGGCTTCTTCACACGAGTAATCACGCGCGGTTTCGAGCACGCTCTCATCGAACGACACCAGGGTCTTTCCCTTTCCGCAGACTTCCGCATAGGGAGTCATCGTGTGATCGAGAAATTCCATCGCGAGCACATCAAGCCCGTGTGATCTACGGCCTGGATCGAGCACATAGCTCGCAAGCATCGTATCGAAATCCAGCCCCTGAAGATTCACCCCAGCGCGCCGAAGCACGAGCATGTCATGCTTGGAATTTTGAGCCGTTTTCCTCACCCCGGGATCTTCCAGAAGATCACGAAGCGGCTTCATCTCGGGCGAGCTGAGTGCCGGTAGATTTCTAACCGCAGGCGTAGCGACAGGCGGCTCGATGGGAGGCTCGTCGCCCCCAAGGAGCAGACCTCTGTCTGCAGGTGCATCCGTCGGTGATCGATCACCCGAGGCGTCGATCATCAGCTCACCCTGGAGCTCCTGCTGATTTCGATGCCTTAGCGGCAGGTAATAGGCTTCGCCTTCGGCAACAGCAATTGCAATTGAGACGAGCGTAGACCGGAGCGGATCAATGCGCTGCACACTGCTCGACGCAAGGACAGTTTCGGTATCGAGCGAAATCATTCCGGCCGCTCTTGCGCGCGCCACCAGGGCAATCACCCCATCGATGGTCTCGACAGTCTGATAGGAGACTGCTTCACTTGGTGCAGCAGCCGCATCTAAAAGCGATTTGGAATCGACTTCCGTGGCGGCGTCCGCTCTGGCGGCTGTCCCTCCATGGATGGGAAGATTCTTCGCGAGCGTGTGAAACTCGAGCTCGACGAACAGGTCTCTCAGTCGCAGAAAATCGGGCTCGTGAATGCGCATCGTATCGCTGTCAAAAGAGACAGCGAGATTGTCTCTAATCGTTACTAAATCCTTGGACAGACGCGCATTATCTGCGTATTGAAGCAGTGCTTCTCTCGGACGCTTTTTGGGAATTTCGGCAGCGTGCTCGAGAATCGATTCGAGGGTGCCGTACTGATGAACGAGCTCGCACGCCGTCTTGTCTCCAATTCCTTTTACGCCGGGAATGTTGTCCGAAGAGTCGCCAACCAGCGCGAGATAGTCGACGACGTGTTGGGGAGGCACTCCCAAGCGCTCACTGGCGTTCTCCATTCCGACCCAGTGTTCGTCTACGCCGGCCGGACCGCCTCGGCCCGGGTTCAGCAGCCACACTCCGGGCTTGACGAGCTGCTGGAAATCCTTGTCACCCGATACAACCACGACATTCAGGCTTTGCTCGAGCCCCTTCGCTACCAGGGTGCCGATTACGTCGTCAGCTTCATAACCCGGGAGTGTTATGATCGGAATTTGGTAGGCATCGAGAACCTGACAGATTCTGTCCATGCCGCGATTGAAGTCGGCCTGCAGATCTTCCGTCAGTTTTTCCCGCGTTGCCTTGTATGCCGGATACATCTCGTGCCGAAACGAGAGCCCGGAATCATGCACCCATGCGAGATATTCGGGTTTGTGATTCTGCAACAGTCGTTGAAGAAAATTTGCAACGCCCCAGACGGCAGAGGTGTTTTCGCCCTTGCTGGTGGTGAGCGGTCGCGATATGAGAGCGTAAAACGCCCGGTAGATCAGGGCGTAACCGTCAATGAGGAAGAGGCGGGGCGATTCGGGCGGCAGCATCCTTCAATATAAAAGACCCCTGTGTCCATATTTCTGGCACAGGGGTCTCGGTATCACTGCTTCAGGTGGCAACAAAGCCCGCTGAGCTACCTACATCAATGGACCAGCAGACGTGCGTTCAGGTTCGCGAAATCAGTCTCGCTGATTGGCGTCAGGCGCCAACGCCCTGTTCCAGTATCATCATAGAAAATGAGACGGACGCTGTACTGGCTGTAGTCCCAGTATTGGAGCCGGCCGCGTTGTGATATCGACGTCGATGTGGTTGAGCCGTTCATGTTCTGCTCATACAGCTGATCGGGCTCGCCCAGAACTACATAAACTCGCGCCCGGTCGGAAAGAAATCCGATTCGGCCACCACCATCCTCGCGAAACCGAAGCGCTGCCTGTTGGAGGCGGCCGAAATATGTCTCGAGGCCTTCGTGCTCGGGAGTTGCTGGCGATGGATCTGTCGTGCGTAGAAATTCGGCCCACGCTGTCCCGCGTTTTTCCAGAGGAGTGTCTTTCAATGCCTTGATACGATCAGGCGCGACGTAATAGCGGAGCTGGTTAAGAAGCTCCTCAAATGAAATGAGCGGAATGTCATTTCCAAAGCTCACGAACACCGGCACCCTGACCGTGTCCATCGCATCCATTCGAGTGAACGTGACGTTGGCTATACCGATACCGACTCGAGCGATCGGGATTTTTACCGCCTTGCTTAGAAGAGCGCCCTTGCGCTCGAGTACTGTCGTGTCACGCCACGTAATGGCGCCCTTGTCGTTCTGTACCACAAAGGAAACAGGAAGACGGGACTGTTGGCCGTAGGCCTCCAGGTACACTGATACGGTGCTGTCCTGCCCGAAGACCGCGCTGGATCTGGGACTGGCAAGAATCCGGGGAACCGAATCGAGAACGGATCGCTGCGTTGCCTCGTAAACGATAATTGGCGTCGACAACTGACCTGTTTTCAGTCGCGGCACTACGATAGCGCCTTCCTGGGTCGCGCTGCGATTGCTAGCTGCATCGCGAACAAGAAACGAGATCGTGTAGTCGCCCGGCGGAACACGAAAGTAATTCTGAAAGATCACGCTCTCGTCGGTACGCGTAACCTCCTTGAAGCTCGCAACACGCACTATTTCAAGAGCGTCTATTGTTCTTATTTCAATGGGGCCCTGGGTCAGCTTCAATCGCACTTCATAAGGCGCACGATACGTGTCGCCGTCCCGAACAAAGCTGAGCATGCGATTGGGAATAGAGACACTGGCAAGCACGAGCGTCGTATCGGAAGTTGCTGCGGCGAAGTAAGCGATCTTTCCCACATAGGACAGGGGAGAGCTGGTCGCGATCAGTCCCATCTGGTTGTAGATGGCGCTGGGATCACGAGGCTGCTCACGATTCGCGCGGAGGCCGGATGTAACGGGAGAGGGGGCTGCACCAGGCGGAACGTTGGACCGTTGCTGGCTCCCGCATCCGATCGCAGCCGTCGCAAGGGCTACGAGAAGAACCG
>JANYKY010000510.1 GCA_025357975.1 Gemmatimonadaceae bacterium | reverse complement strand
CTCTGTATTTGCTGGAGCTTTTCTATGTCGGCCTGAGAATACAGTCTGTTCTTCTCGCTCACTCGTCTCGGTCTGATGAGGCCAAGACGTTCATACAGCCTGAGCGTCTGCGGGTGCACATCACAGAGCTTTGCAGCTACGCTTATCATATAGACTGGTTCATATCTATCTACTGGCGGCATACTATCACCCTCACATTCGGATGCGCTGATCCGAGCAGGCAGCGAAGCGCCTTGATCACGTAGAACGGACATTGGACGGACCCGTAAATCGCGACACCACCATCCTCCGGCACCGCGATCACTCCGTTCGGCTCGATGTAAACGTGCTCCTGAAGTCCGGTGCAATAGCGACCTTCGACGATCACGATGTCTTCACTGTCGAACGCAGATTCGATGTCACCCTTGCGGATCTCTAGTGACTTGAACACGACATCCGATTTCTCGGGATCAAACAGCGGCTCTTCTTCCTCATACTCGATGAAGACTTTCGCGGCGTTGAGGGTCTCCCTGTCTTCATGCGCCAGCAACACCACCGGCTCGGCCATGTGCTTCACCTCACGCTCGGCCAGAAATGGCTGATCCTGCGACATGAGGTCCACCGCGTTCGTGGCAGGCACGTCCCGATAATCGACAATCGTGAATCCGGTTGTGTCGAAATCGTAGCGGATGAACTTGATGCGGCCGCGCGGAACTGTCGAGCGAATGGTTCGCCCGTGAAGCATCGCCGGGAAGACCATATCGTCGGCGTACTTCGCGGCTCCGGTTGCTTTACCGATGCCGTCCTTTCGGGCAACGCTGTTGCCTACGGCGGGCATTGGCGCGAAATCGCGACTGTGGGGCAGTAGACGAACGTGTTCATGTGTCAAAATGGGCTCGCTTCCGACGAGCGGCAACTGGCACAAGCGTTGCTTTTGATGCCCGTGGTCCCTGCGACATGCGGTGCGTTGCGCATGTTCTTTCGCGGCGCCAACAGAGGTCAGTTAGCGCCAACCTGGAGGGACTTTGGGAGACAATTCAACGCGTCAAAGCGGGACGGCCCGGGCGGCGCGCCTGTGGCTGGTTCTACGCCTGAGCCTCGCCGTGATGGCCTTCTTCGCGCTCCAGCGTGAGCTCGGCCGCTTCGATGCACACGCGTTTGCGACCGCGATCGCTTCGTACGGATGGAAGCCGATTTTTGCGGCCGTCGCGTGCGCGTTCGCGAGCTTTCTCGCTCTTGGTGTCTTCGAGCTTCTGGCGCTGCGGGACGCTGCGACATACAAAGGTTGCGAACCTGCTGGTAAAGTCCCCGCCGTTGCCGCGATGACGACGTCTTTTGTGGCCAATGCGTTCAGCCAGTCGATTGGACTGGCCATTGTAACGGGGAGTGCCGTGAGGCTTCGCGCTTATGCACGGTATGGAGTTGGGACCGCCGCGGTCGCTCGCATCAGCGGGTTTGTGACGCTGACTGCGACACTTGGACTCCTGTCCGCTGGAGGAGTGGCATTTCTTGAAGGACCCGCAGCGATGACGTTCGGACACTTTGCGCTGTCCATGCGCACGATTGGCATTTTGCTGATGCTGCCAGCGATCGCATATCTCGCGTGGGCAGTCGCTGGAAAAGGCAAACTCGCCGTGAGGTCGTGGAGAATGAGGCCACCGTCGCGCCGGCTTGCTTTCCTTCAAGTAGGCCTCTCAGTGATCGACTGGCTGCTCACTGGAACTGTCCTCTTCGTGCTGCTGCCTGCGGCAGCGGCGATCGGATATCTCGCGTTTCTCGGCGTCTACCTGATCGCGCAAACTGCCGGCGTTATAAGTCATGTGCCCGGTGGCATTGGCGTTTTCGAGGGAGCCTTCCTCACGCTCCTGGGAGCAGCAATCACACTCCCGGCTGCTGGCGCGCTCGCCGCCTCGCTCATCGTCTACAGAGTCGTCTACTATCTCATTCCGTTGGTGGCTGCAACTGTGGTTGCGACCCTCGCCGACCTGCGGCCAGGCAGCAAGAAACTTTCTGTAGTCCCGATAGGTCATGCGAGCTGATATACTCGAGCGCGCCGGCACGAAAGCGCCGGCACGGACTCGCGCTAACGCTGCAGAAGAGTGTGAGTGGCTGATCGACAATTCCGGCGCCTACGAAAAAATTCTTCGCTCGATAAGTGAAGCCAGGCGTTCGATATGGATCAGTCAGCTAGCCATCGACACGGACTGCATCGCGTATGGGATGGCGACCTCACCAGACACAAATGTTGCGGAAGCCCTCGTCGATGCGGCGCAAAGCCGCGGGCTCGAGATACGTATTCTTATGAATCAGACTCTACTGCTCGACACAGTCAAGCCGCTCAAAAAATGGCTCGCAGCACGAGGAGCCAGCACGATTCAGGTCCGCGGAGTCAGCCGCTTTCCGCAGCTTCTCCATGCCAAAATGATCGTCGTTGACGATGCGGAGCTCTTTCTTGTCGGATCTCCATTCGTTAACGGGTACTGCGACGATCCGCATCATGCTCCGACCGATCTCCGCCGAACACTTCGCGAGCTCGGCGGTCGCCCATTACACGACGTCTCGGTTCGTATCACGGGATCAGCAGTGACCGAATCGGCCGAGCTGTATGCCGAGTGGTGGAAGTCAGCCGCTGGTGGCGATCCCAGCATTTCGACTCCCCCTGCACGACCAAATACGCCCCTGAACCGCAAATACTCGGCGGCACGATTGGTTGCGACGTCGCCAGCTACAAAAGCGCGGAGCGGAAAGACGGACATTCTCGACGCGTGCCTGAACGGAATTGCGAGAGCTCGGTCACTAATCTACATCGAGCACCAGTATCTCAGCGCGCGCCCAGTCGTCGACGCGTTGAAAAAGGCTCTGGATCAGAACGAGAATCTCGAGATCATCGCTGTTCTCAATCAGAATCCGGATATCACCGCATATCGGCGATGGCAGAACGATAGGTTGTCGAAATCAGGACTCCGAGATCATCCCCGCGTTGGGGTCTTTTCTCTCTGGAGCACAAAGCTTTGCGACGATCGGATCGTCGAGTTAAATCAGATCTTTGTGCACAGCAAAGTGATGATTGTGGACGACTCGTGGGCGCTGATCGGGTCAGCCAATCTCGACGGTGTGTCATTGCACTCGTACGGCGATGATTTTGCGGGGCCTTTAGCGCGCCGCTTATTTCGCAATGTCCGGAATTTCGACGTTAATGTCGTAATTCGAGACGGAGTGGACGGGGTTATCGAGAGTGGAACGGTTGCCCAGCTGAGACGTTGCCTCTGGGGCGAGCATCTTGGCTTACCTCCACGCGTGATGGCCACCCGTCCGGCCAAGGGTTGGCTTGCCGCCTGGCGCGACCGCTCGCAAAAGAATGTCAGCGCGCTCAGTCTCAACGATTCGCGTCACCGGTTTCACGGGTTCGTTCTTCCAAATAGCAGTGCGACGACTCCGGCAAAGCAACTGCGCGCGATGGGGATCGCTGAGCGCGAAAATTCACCGAAACTGAAATTCAGTCCAGGATGGGCCGAGGTTTACCTGAGCCCCAACTGGGTACGGAACATGTTCCTGTGAACAAGCTCGGTGTCGAAGCGACCTTTCGCGCGTTTGTCGAGGAGCCGGTGTTTCCGTGCCTTGCCGCTAAGGGGCTAGTGCGGCAACGTGGCTATACACTCGGCGTCTACGGCGCGATTGGAACCTCCGCATCGACTGAGGCGCTCACGGCGGACTTGTCACAGTTCGTCGCCGATACTCCGGCTGATGGATCTTCGTTCGCTGCGTTCGTTGCGGTGTTTCGGGGCCGGCCGCCCGCAAGCGAAGACTTGTTCGAACAGTATCTCTGGCAACAGTTGTCGGACTTGCATCGCTTTGACAAGGCCAGCGAATGGGATCCCACAGTGAGTAGCGACACGGACGATCCGCGCTTCGCGTTCAGCTTCGCACGTCGCGCTTTCTTCGTTGTGGGAATGCATCCGAAAAGCGCACGGCTCGCACGGCAATTTTCCCGAGCTGCCATGGTGTTCAATCCTCATGCGCAGTTCGATCGACTGCGACAGGAGGGCCGCTTTGAACGCCTGCGGTCAGCGATACGAGAAAGAGACCTCGCGCTGCAGAAAGAGCCAAATCCGTCCCTCGCGGACTTTGGAGCGCGGTCCGAAGCGCAGCAGTATTCGGGAAAAGCCGCTGAACCAGACTGGCGCTGCCCGTTTCATCCACGGCCTGCGGAATGATCGAACAAAGCATTCATCTCGAGCCACAAACGGGAGTCGCGCTCATCGTATTGAAGGGGCAGCTCCTCAAGATTATCGACCCTGCAGGCGAACAAGTTTCGGATCTGACGTCGTTCTCGCACGATGACACATCCGAATGGCTTTCCTCGGGCCGAACGATCGACTACGCGAATACCGTTTACCTGACAACGGGTCACGTGCTGTACTCCAACCGCAGCCGACCAATGTGGACCGTCCTCGACGATACGGTCGGGCGCCACGACTTCATACTGACTCCGTGCAGCCCGGAAACTTTCGAGATTATCTATGGCACGGAGGGACATCATCCGAGCTGCTTTGAAAATCTCTGCACCAGCCTCGCCCCGCACGGAATTACGCCGGATGCGATTCCGACAACTCTCAACATCTTCATGAATGTTGCGATCCAACCGAACGGCGAGCTCATCATCGGGCCGCCTCTTTCACACGCCGGCGGCTATCTGATGTTACGCGCCGAAATGGACCTGATCGTGGGAGTTACTGCGTGCTCGGCTGAGCTTTCCAACAACGGCACGTTCAAGCCAATCGACCTTGAGCTCCATTCGGCCGAATAGCGCTCGCGGAGAACCCTCATTGGCGTGGCGGCGTGTTGAAGTACCTGCCCTCGATATTTGACGCCTCCGAGAAATACTCGCGACCCCACAGCAAGCCAGCAACAGATCGCCCGCTCGGCCACCCACGCAGGCGCGAGGATCGACGCGATGAATGGGAAATAACGTGTGCCGCCAAATCGCTGTCTTCCAATTTCCGCCATCGCGATAATGGCGAGAACGGCAACGACGATCACAAGCCAGTGATGTGAAACGCCCAGAAATGCGGTCGCTGGCAGAATCGCGAGCTGAACCCCGAGACGCGCCGGACGCGCCAGCTCGTCATACGCCTGTCTCACGCGCTGCGACCAGAAGTGGCGCGCAGTCGACGGTCGCCGTAACACATAGATGTCGGAGCGCACAGCCTCACGCCCGCCGGCGGCCACAACTGTTCGAACCAGTTCTAGGTTTTCGAACATCGCGCTTCCGTCGTAACCGTTCGTCAGGCTCATGGCCGATCTTCTCAGGCCGAGTGTGCCAGGCCAGTCCCCGCCGGAGACACGGTTGAGAAGCGCTCGCCCAGTATCCCACGCCGCATGAAACGGCAATGGGTCGAAATAATTCTGAGGGCGCACGACTTCTGCGTTTTCGAGCGCAGTACATAGCTGTCCAATGGATTTGGCATCGTAACGAACATCGTCATCGGCCAGGATCATTCGCTCGTGCGAAGCGAGGCGAATCCCGGTAAGAACCCCGCCGACCTTGCCCATGGGAGTCGTGAGACCCGGGTCGGGGCGCACATGTCGCACAGACGCTGGAAGCAGCCGTGAATGAACGGTGAAAATCTCTTCGCTCGATCCGTCTACGACTATGATCTCGATACTTTCATAGGTAGCAAGCATCCGCAAATAATCCATCAGCTCCGCGTTGGGTGGCGCTGTCGTTTTTATCGGGAGAATGTACGTCAGCTCATCAACCGGCCCCTTTTTCATGAACGATGATCGCGCAACAGGTGTGCCCGCATTGCACATCGATTGTCCAGGTGAGGCTCTCGGGCCTCTTGGAGACATGCCCCCGGCATCTCTTCGGGAGCACTTACACCGCGTGGCGGACTGGGCAGCCGATTATCGCGAGAACATAGAACAAAGATCCATTTCGCCATCGGTCGAGCCAGGCGAAGTCACTTCTCTCACGAGTTCGGCTGTACCCGAGAAAGCAGAACCGATGAATCGCATCCTGGCTGATCTGGAAGCCGTGGTTCTCCCGGGCGTTCTCCATTGGGGTCATCCTGGTTTTGTCGCTTACTTCGGAACCACGAGCAATGGCCCCGCGCTGATCGGAGAAATCGCCGCTGCTGCGCTTAATGTGAGTGCGATGACCTGGCGGACTTCGCCGGCCGCAACAGAGCTCGAGACAGTGGTGCTGAGCTGGATCAGGCAAATGGTCGGACTCCCTGATTCGTTCACGGGAGTCGTGTATGACACGGCTTCAACCGGCGTCCTGCATGCGCTCGCTGCAGCACGTGAGGCGAGAGGACTCGATATCCGTCGCCGGGGAATGACTGGCAGAACAGATGTGCCCCGCTATCGTCTGTACTCGTCGGATCAGGCGCACAGCTCTCTCGAAAAAGCCGCGATTGTCCTCGGCTTCGGCGAAGAGAATGTGGTGCGAATTCGAAGTGACAGGGATTTTCGCATGGATGTGGAGCAGCTTCGCGCGGCGGTCGATGCCGACGTGCGGAAGGGATTTCTTCCGTTCGCGGTAGTGGCGACTGTCGGCACAACGTCTACGGCGAGCGTCGATCCCGTTAGGGCAATCAGCGATGTCTGTCGTGGGCATGACATGTGGCTCCACATCGACGCGGCGTATGGCGGTCCGATGGCAATTCTTCCCGAAGGCCGCTATGTGCTCGACGGTGCCGAGAATGCTGACTCGATCGTGATGAACCCACACAAGTGGTTGTTCGTTCCTCTGGATTTCAGCACGCTGTATATCCGCCGGCCGGAGCTGCTTCGCGAAGTGTTTTCTCTCACTCGGGAGTATTTGAAGCTCGACGCGTCAGGCGGCGCGATCAACTACATGGATTACAGTTATCAGCTCGGGCGGCGCTTTCGTGCATTAAAAGCGTGGATGACATTTCGCGCCTTCGGCCGCTCCGGACTCGAGTCGCGAATTCGCGAGAACTGTCGCCTTGCAGCGCATTTCGCAAACCTCGTCCGCTCACGCTCTTCATTTGAGCTCGCTGCCCCGCAGAGCATGGGGATCGTCGCCTTCAGGTTTGTTTCCGAAGGTTTGGACGCGGAAACCGTCGATCGAATCAACGAAGGTATCGTCGAGACCGTAAATCACACTGGGCGCGCTTACATGACCCACACGAATCTCGACGGCCGGGTCGCCATGCGAATAGGGGTTGGAAACCTGCTGACGGAAGAGCGGCACCTCGACGATCTGTGGGCACAGATCACGCGGGCTGCGGAAATTGCATCGCACACATGACAACCCACCGGGCCGTAATTGACGCTCTTGCAGGTGCATTAACGCGCGGGAACGCAGTCGTTCTCGCAACGGTCGTGCATGTGACGGGTTCGAGCTACGGAGGAGTCGGGGCAAGAATGGTCGTGCATCTCGACGGCTCAACGGTCGGGCTGATCAGCGGAGGGTGCCTCGAGACCGATTTGGCGGAGCAGGCGAGGAGCGTCCATGATCAGCGTTGTGCGCGGGTCGTTACTTACGACACGCGTGCGGACGAGGACGCCGCATGGGGCCTCGGGCTTGGGTGTAATGGTCTCATCGATGTCCTCCTCGAGCCGTTGAACGAGGCAGAGGCTGGTGGTTTCGCGGAGATCCTTCTTGCCGCACTTCGTCGTGACGAGCCGTCTCTTCTGGCAACCGTAGCGGCTGCTCCGCCCGGCACCACTCCGGCAGTCGGAGCTCATGCCATGTTCAGTGGCGCCTCGATCGAGACAACTGGCGAGTGGGGAAACGACGAGCTCATTGCGGCCATCAAAGCACACACCGACGATGCAATTCAGAGCGGACGCAAAGGCTTCATACTCGAGCACGGTGGTGTGCGGGTTGCATTGGAAGTGATCGTGCCTGCGGTGCGACTCCTCATCTGCGGCAGCGGTCCGGATGCAGTACCGGTCGTGCGATTTGCAACCGACCTTGGCTGGGACGTCACCGTCGTTGATCATCGCCCTGTCGTTAATGCGCCGGCCGAGCGATTTCCTCGCGCCCTTGTGGCTGAGTGTCGCGATGCTCTTCACCTCGGAGACTCGGTTGAACTCAGCTCGCAGAGAGCCGCTGTGGTGATGTCGCACCACTATGCTCGCGATCTCGAATATGTCCAGGCACTTCTCGAGGCCGGAGTCGGGTACATCGGAATACTCGGGCCGCGTGCGCGTACTGAGAGAATGTTCGCCGATATGAAGAACCTGACTCGGTCGGCGCGCGAATCTCGGGATGTGGTTTATGGACCAATTGGTCTTGATGTCGGTGGAGACGGGCCCGACGCGATCGCGCTGTCCATAATCGCTGAGGTGTCCGCCGTGATGAACGAGAGAGCGGGCGGCCACCTGCGAGATCTCGACGCGCCGCTACATGAGCCGGGCTCTCGGCTTCAGCCGGCGAGTGTAGCGTAATGGCCTCATCGTCCCGACCCCGCATCGGCGCGATCATCCTCGCCGCCGGCCCGTCCACGCGACTGGGCTACCCCAAACAACTCATCGAACACGACGGAGTTGCGCTCGTGCGAAGAGCCGCATCTGTGGCGGTCGACGCCGGAGCAAAGCCGGCCTTCGTCATTGTCGGCGCGTCGTCGAAAGAAGTGTCGAATGCGCTGAACGGCCTCGACGGAGTGAAGATCCTGAACAATGAAAGATGGGAATCGGGCCTGGCATCATCGCTGTCTGCGGGCCTCGCCGCGCTAAGCGCGGACAAATTGATCGGCGCGGCCCTCGTCATGGTCGCCGACCAGCCACTTGTCGATTCTGACGCCTTGAAAAGATTGATGGCGGGGTTCGATGAACACCATCGCATAGTGGCTTCGGCGTATGACGATATTGTTGGAGTGCCAGTCGTCATAGGGTCTGAGCACTTTCCGGCGCTCATGAACCTCAAGGGTGACGAGGGTGCCGGGCGTTGGCTGCGCGCGCGTCTTGCAGATGTGACACAAGTAGATGTGGCGAGTGCTTCCGTGGATATCGACACTCCAGAGGACGCGGAGCGTCTCAATTCCTGAAAGGCAATTATCACGGGTGACCGAGCATCGCGTACGCGCACGGGCAACGCTCAACCCTTAACCCACAATGAACCTCGACGCACCAGGTCCGGGATACTGAAGAGGAGGCAACCACGTAGATGATTCCTTTCTCAGTACTCGATCTCTCGCCGATCCGCGAAGGTGACACTGCATCAGACGCCTTCAGGAACAGCCGCGACCTGGCTCAGCACGCGGAAGTCTGGGGCTACAATAGATTCTGGCTCGCGGAGCACCACGGAATGCCGGGGATCGCGAGCGCCGCGACCTCGATCGTGATCTCGCATGTCGCAGCCGGAACAAGGACTATTCGCGTCGGCGCGGGCGGAATCATGCTCCCGAATCACGCCCCTCTCTTGATTGCGGAGCAGTTTGGAACGTTGGAATCATTGTACCCGGGACGCATCGACCTTGCATTGGGCCGAGCTCCTGGTACGGATCGCGTGACGACGGCGGCATTGAGGCGCTCTGAAAAAAGCGCCGACACATTTCCTCAGGACGTGCTCGAGCTCGAGTCGTATTTTCGCCCTGCCGTCGCAGGTCAGGCTGTGCGCGCCGTGCCCGGCGCTGGTCTCAACGTCCCGATTTGGCTACTTGGCTCAAGTATGTTCAGCGCTCAACTGGCCGCCGAGCTTGGGCTGCCGTTCGCTTTCGCATCGCATTTTGCCCCGGACTATATGATGCATGCGTTGCAGGCATACCGAACGCTGTTCAAGCCTTCTGACAAGCGCGACAAACCCTACGCCATGCTCGGTTTAAGCGTTGTCGCGGCCGACACGGATCGTGAAGCGACGCGCCTTTTTACGTCTCTCCAACAGCAGTTCGTAAAAATGAGACGCGGGGCACCGGGGCAGCTTCAGGCGCCGGTGGACAGTATGGACGATCTCTGGTCTCCGGCCGAACGGGCACAGCTTGAGCATTCTCTTGCTTACGCGACCGTCGGGTCGCCCGATACGGTGCGTTCGAGCCTGTCGCGCTTTATTGAATACACCCAGGCAGACGAGCTCATGATCACCGGACAGATTTATGACCACGACGCACGGCTGCGGTCGTACGAAATAACGTCGGAGCTGAGACACGAGATGGCAGAGACAACAACATGAAAGCAATCCAGATCGACGCGCCCGGCGGCCCCGAAGTTCTCAAGCTGGTGGACTTGCCAGACCCAATTCCTGGCGGGAACGAGGCTCTGGTTCGTATCGAGGCAATCGGCGTGAACTTTGTCGAGGTGTATCAGCGAACTGGTCTTTACCCCATGTCCTTTCCGATGATTCCGGGCAGCGAAGCTGCGGGCACTGTGGTCGCAATCGGTGAGGGAACGCAAGCGGACGTAAAAGTTGGCGATCGCGTTGCGTGGCAGGGTGGTTCGGGAGCGTATGCTGAGATGGCCAGGGTGCCGCTCAACCTCCTCGTGAAGATTCCCGATGAAGTCACGACCGATCAGGCGGCTGCCGTGATGCTTCAGGGAATGACTGCGCACTATCTCGCAAACACAACATTTCCTCTCAAGCCAGGTGAGTCGTGCCTCATTCATGCGGCCGCTGGCGGCGTAGGGCTTCTATTCTGCCAGATGGCATCGCGACTTGGCGCTCGTGTTATTGGCACCGCTTCGACAGATGAAAAAGCCGAACTTGCACGCAAGGCGGGTGCGGATACCGTAATCAACTATACGAAGCAGGATTTCGCCGCTGAGGTCAAAAGGCTCACGCAGGGGCGAGGCGTCAACGTCGTCTATGACTCTGTTGGCAAGACCACTTGGGAGCAGAGCCTCGATTGTCTCGCCCCACTTGGCCTGCTTGTGCTGTTCGGAAATTCGAGCGGGCCTGTTCCGCCGATCGATCCGCAGATTCTCTCGCGAAAAGGCTCGCTCTATCTGACGCGGCCGACTCTCGCACACTACATCGCGACGCGGGATGCACTCGCGCAACGCGCGAGTGCTGTTCTCAATGGAGTAGCTGCAGGAGCATTGGACGTTCGCATCGAGCGGACGTTTGATCTTGCTGAGGCGGGCGCGGCGCAGGCGTTGCTCGAGTCGCGCAAGACATCGGGCAAAGTGCTTATCAAGCCGGCGCCATAATATCGAGACAAAGCGCGCTGGTCTTCGGTCGTGACCGAATCGCACCATGGGTCGGCGAGAGAAAGGTTTCTCGCGTTCCGGCGAAAACAAAAAAGGGCGCCCCTGCTCACCGAGCGGACGATCCACGCACGCGGGCTCGACTTCGCTGTTTTCATGAGCTCTCCAGTGAGTGGTGCGCTGCCGCTTCTCTGTATAAATGGTGGACTTCATTTCGGGCATGATGTTCTCTGGCCAGCCCTTAGCCCTTTGTCCGAGCAACGCCAGCTCGCGTTCTTCGATCAGCGCGGCCGCGGCAAGTCGCAACAACCTCCTGGAGCCCGGAGCGCGCGGATCGAGCACGATGCCGGAGACGTAGCGGCCATTCGCGAGGCGCTGGAGATCGACCGGTGGAATGTGCTGGGACATTCATGGGGAGGCGGCATCGCCATGCTTGCAACTGCGCAGGATCAGGCGGCGGTTAACCGGCTTGTTCTCGTAGATGCTGTTGGTCCCACCAGCGATTGGCTGTTGCGGCTGCACTCCGACGCTCTGACCCGGCTTACCGGTGACCGGCGCGACACACTCGAATCTCTTGATCCATCGCGGCTCCGCGTCGACGATATCTCGACGCATGCCGAATACACCTCGGCGTTGTATCCCGCGTGGTTTGCAGATCGGGAGTTCGGATCGATTTTTTCGTCACCGCGGGCGAACAGTCCTACCGGAGCCGCGGTGGCCGCACGGTTGAGACGGGAGGGTTACCACTGGACAAGCCTCATCGCTTCGCTTCGAGTACCGACGCTGGTTGTGCATGGTGAGGAAGATCTGCTGAGCGTCGACGTTGCGCGGTCGATTTCCGCGCTTATTGCGGAATCTGAACTGGTCTTGATTCCGCATGCGGGGCATATGCCATTCTGGGAAGCGCCAGAGGAGTTCTTCTCCGCGGTTGAAGGGTTTTTGAGCAACTAACCACCATGAGCGGTGATATGGCCGGTTTCCGTTTTTCGATAAGCGCCGGACTTTTTCTTGCACCCCACCCCGCCCATGGAAAAGGAAACGGTTTACGATGTGGCAATTGTCGGGGGCGGCCCCGCCGGATTGTCGGCGGCCTTATGGCTTGCGCGCTATCTCCATTCTGTCGTCCTGGTGGACTCGGGCGACCCGAGAAACTGGGAGACCCGTGGAGTTAACGGTTTCCTCGGATCGCATGGCATCAAATCCCCCGATCTGAGAAAACGCGGGCGCGAAGATGCCGAGCGTTTTGGTGCGAAGCTCGTTGCGGATGTCGTGGACAACGTGGATAACGTGAATGGAGAAAGGTTCGTACTTGGCCTGCGATCCGGCCAGAAGCTCGAGTCGCGGCGTCTTCTTCTGGCGATCGGCATCAAGGACGTTTGGCCGAGGGTTGGGGGATTGTCCGATTGTTATGGCGAGACCGCGCACGTCTGTCCTGATTGCGACGGATTCGAAGCGAAAGACAAAAAGACAGTCGTCGTTGGCGCCGGCAGAAAGGCGGTCGGCATGGCCCTCTCGCTTGCCAACTGGACATCGAAGATCGTGATCTGCACAAACGGTGAGGCTGCCGCGATGGAGCAGCCCCTGATCGACAAGCTCGAGGCACTGAACATTCCTGTTCTCGAAGCGAAGATAGATAAGATTTCGTCTGAGAATCGCGAGATCAGGTGCATGAATCTCGAGGGCGGAATGTCACTCGATTGCGAGCAGCTTTTTTTCGCGATCGGTCAGTATCCCGCGGATGATCTGGGTGTTCAGCTCAAGTGCAAGCGAAATGACTTGGGGTTGATCGAGATCGATGCTCACTACCACACGAGCGTGCTGAACGTGTTTGCGGCCGGAGATATCGTTCCTGGCCCTCAGCTCGCGGTGGCCGCAGCGGCCGATGGGGCGATCGCCGCGTTGGCGATCCATGCCTCTTTGGTTCCGGCCGCGAGGAAGCTGGACTAACAGGGGGGCGATCAAGGAAACTGTAGACTCACGACTGACAAACAGTGTGCGAACGGGTTGTGAGTCCTGAGTTTACGCCCACTTTACCACCGCAACAGAATAGTCTGCGGCTTCCGCTTTCGAATCACCTGCAACCTCAGCATGTTGTCCGCGGACTCGCGAATGATTCGAATGAGCTCTCCGGGATTTCCCACGAGCTCCTTGTCAGCCTTCAGAATCACGTCGCCTCCTCTCAGCCCGGCAATTCCTGCGCGTGATCCGCTTTCGACATCGATGACGAGAAGGCCGTTGCCCTTCACGCTCAACGCCTCTTTCATGTCATTGTTGAGCTGAGTCAGCAGCGCTCCACCGATTACAATGCTCGGCGTCGCTGACGGAAGGGCAAGCGGGCTCATCTCGACCATTGGCGGTGCCGAGCGCCGCAACACGACGCGCGTGCCACCACCGCTTGGTGTTCCGCGACCCGGCTGAGGCGCTGATCCGGTAATCGATAGCTGCAACGTCTCCGGATTGCCTTCCGGCCGCGGCTTTACATCTATAGTTGCCGTCATCGCTACAGCGTTACGGCGGTATTTGAAGATCGCCTTCTGACCTGGCTGGAGCATGCTGCGCGGCGGAATCGGATTCTTGCGCATGTCCTGCCCGTTGATCGAAATGACAATATCTCCACTCTGCAGTCCAGCTTTTTCAGCTGGTGATCCAGGCTCGATCGATTCGATCACCGGATAATCAGCAAACACCATCGATCCAGCCCGATCCGTCTGGCCGAATCCGGTTGTAATGACAATTCCAACCCATCCCTTCGATTGAGTTTCCTGCGCACGCCCCGAAATCGGAGCAAGCGCAAGAAGTGCAATCATCCCGATTGCGGATTGTCTCGCGAAGCGCATACCCAACATTCCTTTCACTAGTATCGATTGAGTCTCGCGCCCGCCGGCAATGTTGTACCTAGCTGGCGCAGTGTAGCCTCGCGCACGCCGACGGCGGCGCGATAGTACTGATTGATGACGGGATCATGCGGAGCTTCCTTGAGAGCACCGCGCATGTCGTTCATGACATTGTCCAATGCCGCAAGTCGAGTGCGGTACTGTGCCGGTTCAGCGGGTGTTGGGGAACCTGAGCCCACCGACGACAGATAAGCGGAAGCGCGCTGGTACTCGGCCCCTGAGCTATTGAGAACTGCCCAAGCCTGTTCGGGAGATGCGAACGGTTGGCCTGCCGATGCGAGCGTTGCGGCCGATTGCTCGCTGGTCGCGGGATCCTGCTGAGCAGAGACAGGCGTGATGCCTGTTTGTGAATTGCCGGCCGATGCGCTCTGCGAACTCGCCGCACCTGCAGTGGTGCCGGCTGTCATTCTTCCAACTGCCGCTCCGCCAACGGCCAGTACAAGACCCGCCGCCAATTGCATCCATCGTCTCGACATAATGCCGGACGAAGGCGATGCAGACTCCATCAGGCCTTCGGTGCGCAGTCGCGCGCTCAGCGAAGTCCAGTCGGTCAGAGGTGGGGCGCCACGCTCGCGCTCGCGAGCGACCATTTCATCCAGTGCGTTTTCAGATAGGGGCAACACTAGTCCTTCCTACGCCGGCCACCGTTTCGTCGACAACGTGCGCCAATAGCCGGCGAAGCTTGGCGCGTGCCTTGAACAATTGAGATTTCGATCCGCCTGATGTGATGCCGAGTTCTACCCCGATCTCATCGTGCGTATAACCTTCGATGTCGTGGAGCACGAAAACCGTGCGTGCTCCCGGAGAAAGCTGAACCATTGCCTGCTCTATCGATTCCGCGAGGAAAGTCCTGTCGCTGTCACCTTCGACGAAAGCGCTGTCGTCCTCGATTTCGGTTTCGATCTTTGCGATTCGCTTGATCTTCCGGAGGGCGTTGAGCGTCCGGTTGACCGCGATTCGATGAGCCCAGGTGCCGAACTGCGAGTCTCCTCGGTATCCCGGAAGGGCCCTGAAAATCTGGATCCAGACTTCCTGGGCAATATCGGCCGCGACGTCGTGGTCCCCGCATAAACGGCGGACAACGGCATCGATGTGCGGCGAATGTCGCAGCCATAGCTGCCGCATTGCCGCCTCATCGCCTTTCATGGCGCGCCTGAGTTCTAGCTCGTCGGTCTGCATCCCGTCTGGAAATTAGGCACCCATTGGCCGCCTTGGGTTTACTGGAGAATGGTTGTTAGGCTTTTGGCTTTGGCTTTCGGGTTTCGGCTAAAAAAGAGTGGCGCGGAACGCGCATACTCGTATTACTATGTTTCCCTGTGACAAGGCATGATGCGAGTCGTCACCACTAGAGAGCCCGCAGCACAGAATTTCCGCGTTGATTTTGGCGTTAGAGGGAACCAGTCTGCCTTGTTGCGCGTAGTTAATAGTAGAGAAGGAGCTGGAAATTGCTGAAGGTTATCGTGACCGCATTGTCGTTGCTCAACAGCACAGACGGTCTACCCGCAAAGGCACCAGATGCCGTGGGAATGTCAGCAGCACGCCTCGAGTCGATAGACAGAGTCGTGCAGCGAGGCATAACGGCGGGCGGATACCCCGGCGCTGCTGTCGTCGTCGGCCGGAAAGGCGCGACTGTCTGGGAGAAGGGCTTCGGCAAGCTCTCCTGGGAAAATACCAGCGCCCCAGTTGACGCAGAACACACGATCTACGACATCGCGTCCCTCAGCAAAGTCGTCGGCACCACCACCGCCATCATGGTGCTCTACGACGAAAAGAAAATCGATCTCGACGCTCCGGTTTTCCGTTACATACCCGCATTTTCGGGCGGTCTCAAGGATCAAGTCACTGTTCGCGACCTCCTGACGCACCGCTCGGGCCTTCCAGCCGGTCGCAATCTCTGGCGCGTCGCACACAACCCGCAGGAAGCGCGGGATCTGGTTATCTCAACGCCACTCGAGTACGCGCCAAACTCAGGCTACATCTACTCCGACCTGGGAGCCGACGTACTCGGCATGATCGTCGAAGCCGTCTCCGGGCAACGCCTGGATGTTTTCCTCAATCGGCGCGTCTTCGGCCCGCTCGGGATGCACGACACGTTCTACCGTCCGGCCGATTCACTGCGCTATCGCATCGCGCCAACCGAAGTGCATCCGCCGCGCGGGTATCCGCTTCAAGGCGAGGTGCATGACGAAAACGCCTACGCTTTGGGTGGCGTCGCAGGTCACGCTGGTGTGTTCAGTACTGCGGCGGATCTCGCGATTTTCGCCCAGATGATGCTGAACGGTGGCAACTACGACGGCACGCAGATTCTGACGGACTCGACGGTCGCGCTCTTCACTCGGCGGACGGCCGGCCACCGTGCACTCGGCTGGGACACCGCGGATGGAGACTATGGCTCTGGCCGATATCTCACTGAGCGCGCTTACGGTCACACCGGATATACAGGCACTTCCATCTGGATCGATCCGGACCGTGAAATGTTTGTGGTGCTTCTCACGAATCGTGTTCATGCTGCAAAGGCAGATCGGCCGGCAAAAGTGATCGCTGACGTTCGCTCAGATCTTTCGGATGCGGCCGTACTCGCGGTACTCGACGGACCAACACCTGTGCTCGCAATGCCCGACGCTTTCCGTGCTGACAAAGAGCTTGGCTGGATGCGCCCGCCGCCGGAGCCCGTTCGCTGCTCGAAGGTTCGCACCGGTCGTAAGTCACATAG
The DNA here is from genome assembly GCA_025357975.1 of Gemmatimonadaceae bacterium. Lineage (GTDB taxonomy): Bacteria > Gemmatimonadota > Gemmatimonadetes > Gemmatimonadales > Gemmatimonadaceae > UBA4720. The sequence continues at coordinate 251 of JANYKY010000510.1, read as the reverse complement.
CTCGCGCAGCAGAGTCCGATGCGTGTCGGTCGCGAGATCGTCGCACAGCTCCACCTCATCTCACAGCTCAGGCTCGTCTCATACATCGTCCCGGACGCATCACTCTTCCGGATCGTCATCGAGGGCCGTCAGAAAATCGTCCACCAAGTCTTCGCACTCCAGAAAGCATCGCTAGTATTAACAGTATGAGTGACGACGTCGAAGTGGTCGAGCAGCAACCAATCCCGGCAACGGCGGGAGTTGTGAGTGAA
>JANYKY010000503.1 GCA_025357975.1 Gemmatimonadaceae bacterium | reverse complement strand
TTCACCGTGACGCTCGCTACTTCCCCGATCCCGAACGGTTCGATCCCGAGCGATGGACACCTGAAGCGCAGGCTTCACGGCCAAAGTTCTCGTATTTCCCTTTTGGCGGAGGCACGCGGGTCTGCATCGGCGAGCAGTTCGCGTGGATGGAGGGAATTCTTCTGGTCGCGACGCTCGCACAGAAGTGGAAAATGCGCCTCGAGCCGGGACATCCTGTAGATGTTCAGCCGCTCATTACACTCCGCCCGAAACACGGAATGAGGATGAAGCTCTTGCGAAGATGACTGGCTGATCAGCCAGCGAGAGCTTTAACCGAAAACGGTGACTGGTCATACCAGTGCAGCAGGTCTGCTGGGTTATCGTAAATCGCGATCGCTCCAGACAGCTCTTCTTTCGTCCAGCCTCCAGAAAGAACGCCCACAAGATTCACGTGGGCTCCGATCGCCGCCTGGACATCGTACGGTGTGTCCCCAAGCATGATGAGCTCATCCGGAGCAAACCCGCTCTTTTTCACGGCGGCCTCGACAATGTCAGGGTCGGGCTTTGATTCGCTCGCATCGCTTGCTGATGTGGTTGCATCCATCAGGTCGCCAACACCAGCCGCATTCAGAAGAGCTTCGAGCTCGTTGCCCCCAGCCGAAGTTGCGACAATTGGTTTCAGCCCGTCCGCCGAGATCCGCTCGACGAGCTCCCTCGCTCCTGCAGTTGGACGAAGGTCGGGGAGAAAGCGATCCTGAAAGACTTGCCATCTCCTGGCAGTGAGCTGTTTCCCCTCCCTGCTATCGGCCTCGACTCCGATGGCCGTGGGAAGGACTTTGTCGCCACCCATCCCGATCATTGGCCAAATCACATCGAAAGGCACGTCGTAGCCTGCTTCCGAAAGCGTCGCCACCCATGACTGGGCGTGCGCAACGTTGCTGGCTACGAGCGTGCCGTCGATGTCGAAGATTACTCCCCGCAGCACGACGCTACTGCATCTTGCTCTGGATCTTCTCCGCGTGGTCGAGGTGAGCCTGAACCGCCGGTGCCGCCTTCTGGATCATGTTCTTGAGATCGGCATTCTGTGCCGCAGCCATCCCTGCGGTCGCGGTCGCAAGGACAGCCTTGTGATAGGTGACTTCGTTGTCGATGTAAGCCTTGTCGAAGTCCTTGCCCTTTGCTGCGCCATTGTAAAGAGCCATGGTTTTGTCCATCTGCGCCTGGCTGTCATCATTTGCCGGGGCCATCGGCGTCACGCCAAGTTTCTTGGCGAGGTCTGCTCCCTGTTTCCGCAAAGTGTGGTGATCGCGCATCATGTCTTTTGCAAATGACCGCACCTCAGCGCTCGTGCCCTTCGTCGCAGCAATCGCTCCACCGGCCGAGTCGAGCATGTTCGCCCTGTCGAGCAGGTACACGATGTTCGCGTCAGTGAGAGCAGCTGGTGCGGCCGGCGTTGCTGCTGCAGGAGTGCCGTTATCAGCCATCTTCATTCCAGTGTCGGCCGGAACTGCAGCCATGCCGCTGTCAGTCGTCCCGGCGTCTTTTTTCGAGCACGCACCGAGAGCGAGCGCCGCGGACGCAATCAGTGCGACTCGGACGCTGCTTGAGTGAATCTTCAACATTGTTACCCCCAGAAAGGTTCGGATCGAGGAAACCGGCAGTGTTCGGTGCCCTCACGCACCAACCGCGCAATTTGTACGCCCGCCTGACCCGGAGGGATGTGCTTTTGGCAGTTCTACCGGTCCCGAGGCCTCCGATTTGCTAATCTACACAGATGTATCTCTATTTCCCGCCGGTTACTGGCTACGTATCCTTAACGCTTAGCCAGGAACTCCGTCCAAGAGGCAACCGGACGGAAACAATTCAGGAGGATGGATGCGCAGGATTGCTCTGATTACCATTGCGGCGCTAGGCGTCGCGGCATGCTCGAGCGACACAACCGCTCCCGCCACATCTGGTTCCACGATCGACGCCGGTGGCGCTTTCGGCACCGCGCTCACGGTTGCGGGAGGCTATGAAGCCGACCTGTACCAGAATCGGATCCTCAACGCACTCCCCGATAGTCTCAAGCTCTCGGCCGACCAGCAAACAAAGGTCAAGGCCCTCGTCGAGGCGTTCGATAACGCGACCAAAGCCGATCGCAACGCCCTCTCGACTATTCTTGCGAAGGCGCGAGATGCCTCTAATGGGCATGCAGGTGCGGATTCCGTTGGAAGAATCCTGGCCCGCGGGCTGGAGATAACTGCCCGGCTTGCGGCTGCCGAATCGAAACTGAAGTCCGACATCGACGCCATCCTCACCGCCGATCAACGCGCGTGGATTGCATCGCATGCCCCGAAGAGCTGCAAATCCGGAAGTTTTGCTCCACTGAGCGATTCCCAGAAAGCGCAGATCATTGCGCTCGAGAAAGCGTTCGAGACCAACAACAAGGCCGACCTTCAAACCGTGAGAGCCGCGTTCGACAGCGCCCAGGGCAAGTCGAAAGCAGAGCGGGATGCAATTCTCGCCTCGGTTGCGCCGGCAATCGCCCGCCTCGACGCTTCGCGCAAAGCACTGACGGCAGCCATTACGGCTGTTCTTACGCCGGAGCAAAGAGCCTCAGGCTGCCTGCCCCTTGGATAAAAAACGGGAAATCGGCCATCGGCCACGCGTACCGATAACGGACAACCGATAACCGGACAAGTGGGTATCGTCCGTTTCACTGCATTTCTGCTGACGATTACGGGCTGCACAAACGGATCGTCGGCGCAAACTGCGCCAGTTCGCCTCGCCACGGTCCGCGCTGACACCGCGCGTTTACGAACAACGCTGGACTCGATCGTCAGCGCGCATCACGGCGTTATGGGCTACAGCGTGATCGACCTGGACAACAATATCCGGCTGAACCACCGCGGCGATGAGACCTTCTCTACGGCGAGCCTCATCAAAGTCTCCATTCTCGTAACGGTCTACGATCTGGTGGCGAAAGGCCAACTCTCGCTCAACGATCCTCTCACCGTTCTGAAAATCGATCAGGTCCCAGGATCCGGCCTCCTGCAGTACATGCACAGCGGGATGTTTCTCACCGTGCAGGATGCAGCGTGGCTGATGATGACGGTCAGCGACAACACCGCCACGAACCTTCTGCTCGATCGCATCATCATCCGCCGCGTGTGGGCGAAAATGGATTCACTCGGGCTTCACAACACCAAGGTTCACTCGAAGGCGTTCCTCAGGAACTCCAGCGTCGCCATGGATAGCTCAGTCAAATACGGCCTCGGCGTCACCACACCGAATGAAATGGCGCATTTATTCGAATTGCTCGCGCTCGGCAAGGCAGTCAACCGATCCGCAGATTCGACGATGCTGGAAATGATGGAGCACAATCAGGACGGAGAGAAAATGCAGCGCTTCGTGTATGGTGCACGAGCCGCGCACAAAACAGGTGACACGGACAAGGTGCGAACGGAGTGCTCATTGTTCTATCTCCGCAATCGACTCGTCGTGTGTGCACTGAGCAAGGAAAACGTAGACATGCGATATAACGTCGACAATGAAGCGGCGATCACGATTGGCAGGATCGGCGAGGCTGTTGTCAACGCATGGGGAGGGATTCCCCCCGGGTAACGACTAAACGCATTTCGGGCGCGCATCATTTCTCGCTGAAGAGCCGCTGCATGTGCATTCACGCGTTTATTTCTTTCGCGCGAGAATCGTCCCGCGGCAGTTCTCCGCGCCGCAGCTGCATGGATACAGCCGCTTCGCGGCCGGGGTGTGCCTTTCTTTCAGGACATACGCATAATCGTATGCGAGTTCTTCGCCCGGAAGGATGTCCTTTATCGTATCGATCCAGATATGCCCGTCACCGATGACTGCATCGCAGTTGGGATCGCAGGAGTGGTTGATGAAACGTGCTTCGTTCCCGTCAACCGCTGCATCGATCACAACGTCGTCATCGATTGCGAAGAGATACGTGTGGTGGCGTTTGTCCGCACCGTCCGGATATTTCGTGTCCGCCTCTGCTGGAGTCAGACGCTGCCCCGTGTACTCGATGAGCCGCGTATCGGCCTTGATAAAGCGGGTAGCGAATGCCCCGAGCCCTTGGATCGGAGAGTTCCTTATCTCGAACGGAATTTCCGTAGGAACGACTATCGTTGTATCTTGCAATCTCCTCTCTGGCCGGGAAAATGACAGGGCACCTGCAAAAAGAGCTCAAGCAGCAAAAGCCATTCGGAAGTCTCGAGCAGGAAGTTGTGCTCAACGTCATGCGAACGGCCGGCGCGCTTCGAAAAGGTATCGCCGAAGTCCTGCGACCATTCGATCTCAGCGCGCCCCAATACAATATCCTTCGAATTCTTCGCGGAGCCGCTGAACAGGAGGGCATTCCGTGCACGGAGATCGGAGATCGGCTCGTTAGCCGCGATCCCGACGTGACCAGGTTGCTGGATCGCCTCGAGAAGCGCGCTTTAGTCGCGCGGGTAAGGTCTTCGAGTGACCGCAGAGTCGTCAACGCCCGGATCACGAAAAAAGGTCACGACCTCGTGAACGAGCTTGACGCTCCCATGGCCGGCGTTCATGCCGGCCAGCTCAGTCACATGAAGCGTAAGGATCTCCGCGCACTCGTCGACCTGCTCGAGGTCGCGCGCGGAGAAAGCGAGTAGTCGGCTCGCGCTGACGCCCTACGAGTCGGCCAGGAATTTCATTGCTGTTCCCCACGGATCGCGCGCGCGCACGGTTTGGCCGTCCCGCTCCAGTGCATACCCCGCCTTTTCCATCGCTCCAGCCGCCTCCGTTGCATGCTCCGCGCTCGGCAGCACCAGCTCCCAGTCGAGCAATCGGGCATCCGCATCAGACGCTTTCGGTGACCCCACAGCCCACGTATTCACTCCAAGATGGTGATGATACCCACC
>JANYKY010000446.1 GCA_025357975.1 Gemmatimonadaceae bacterium | reverse complement strand
CGCCCGCTCTCGGAATACAGGGCTTAGCGCAATGATTTGGATGGAGAGAGCTTTCGCGGGTAACTCAGGGGTAACTTTCTGGGTTGGTTTCGCCTACGTGCGCTCAGCAGCGGCGCGTTCGCGTCGTATCGACGCTGAATGGACAAAGTTTCGGCGCGCCGTTGCTGAGATCTGATGCACCGAAGCGATCACATGGGAACGGAGCCAAGAGGACCTGGGCAGTTGGTCGGACCCGACGGACGCCTTGCGGAGTGACGGTAAAGGTTGCGGTTCGGGATACAGCTTAGCCGAAGACGGAATTTGAGGGGCGTGTGAAACGCGCTCCGAAATGCTGCGAGTCGAAGACGGCATGAGTTGCGACCGTCTTTGTGTCACGGTTTGCAAGCGATCAACTGATGCTCGCTTTGCTCGCAATTTGTTCGGTTTGCCCGCGGATTGACCGAAGGCGTTGGCGAGAGGTCGCAGCTTTATTAGCCACATGCTGGTTCATGAGCGTCGCTCTTTTCCCGAACGCAAGTACCCGAGGTACCTAATGCTGCACTTGCCACACTCCTCAGCTTGTGATCCTATGGGTATCATCCGTCTCCGCTTCCGTGTTCTCCTGGGGCTCAGTGTTACTCTGTCGCTAACAGCCTGTGCACCCACGGTGCGTCGACAGGTCGTAAATCCGCCTGGGATCTCGCCGTTGGTTCCGGCCTACTCCGTTGCAATCCGCCACGGTGACGCAGTGTTCGTATCGGGGATGACCGGTATCAAACCTGGCACCCAAGACATCGTTAACGGTGGGGTGGCCGTCCAGACGCGGCAGACGCTCGAGAACATTCGTACGACGCTGCGATCAGCGGGCGCCACCATGGCCGATGTCGGAGAGTGCACGGTGTTCCTTCTCGACATGGCCGATTACCCCGCTATGAACGGTGTCTACGTTGAGTTCTTCCCGGTCGATCCACCAGCCCGCGCGACGCTCGCGGTTTCGGCGTTACCGAGACCGGCAGCCCGTGTCGAAATCAAATGCAGCGCCGTAATCCGGCAGCGCTGAGGGTCTCTCAGTAAGCCTACCGCCGGGTTTCTTTTTGGCTCGCTTGGCCTTGCCGCTGCATCGTTTGAAAATCTCGGGTGCCTACTTTGTCGGTACGAGCGTTGTTTGACCACCAACCATCTGCCACCGACCGTTCCTCCTCACGAATACCTCAGTGAAGCGCCGTGCTCCGCTGGCGTATGCCTTGGAGGTTCCGGTGAGGGTTTCAAGCCCGGTGGCAATAGCCACATTGCCGTAGATCCGCGCCTTCGCGTCGTCAATTTTATACGCTGTCCAGGCCTGATCCGGCGACATAATTGACGAGATCTCCTGCGCCTTGTTGAGGACAGTGCCATTCGAGTGAGTGTAGACGTATTCGTCGGCGTAGTAGCGCTCTAGGGCGCCCCGATCCTTCTTGGTAATGGATGCCTCTTCTAACGCCCGAGACGCCTTGAGCACCTCCTGCTCCATTGGATTCCGCGTCTGAGCGTGAGTTGGAGCTGCGACCAGCACGCCGAGCAGTGCAAGAGCGATGAACCGCTTCATGATTTGCCTCCTCTTAGGTTGTAAGATGATCCGTATCGCAGACCCCGAATATCGCGTTGGATGATGTCGGGCTCTTTAGTGATTCTGCCGCCGAGTGATACTGCACGAGGATCAACAAAGCTGCAAGTGACATGCGCTGGTCGCGCAGTGACATCAAGACGATCTCGCTGATTGCAAACTGCATGGCGAATCAGGAAGCGAAGGAGAATGGAGCATTTGAAGCAATCCCGATTCGCGACCACATAGCACTTGAGGGTACGCACACGAGCTTCTTCGGAGTGGTGAGAGGTGAGCTTCGCACGGCTCCGTTGTCGAACCTGATTCTTCCGGGAATCACGAGAGAGCTTGTGATCGATGCCGCCGAGCGTGACGGGATCGAGGTAAAGCTGGAGCCGTTGACGGAAGCGGAACTCGATATCGCCGATGAAATGTTTATCACGGGCACCACGACTGAAGTCGTCCCAATCATTACGATGAACGGCAAGCCAGTCGGCACCGGCTCCCCGGGTCCTCTGACAAAGCGACTCATGACACTTTACAGGAATTCCATCGGAGTCTAAGGCTTTCAATTAGGCTGCGTGGCCGTAAAGCGCGCTTTGTTTAGAAGGTTTTCATCTCCAGCGACAGCTCGATCAGATGTTCGCGCCCTGCAACCCCCCGGGGAAGTCACAACATCAACGAAAAAAAGTCCCCCAGCGGATTGCCGGGGGACCCTTTTGCCGTGGTTAGTTCCCCGCGGCCTTCGCTGCCGCCGCGATAACGAGCTTTGCTGCCTTACAGTCATCCTCCCAAAGCGTCGGAGCACACAGATCCGCGGTGTTGATAGCGCCCGAATTGAGCAGGTTACTCGCCTTGTACGGAGACGTCACCAACCCCCAGTACATCAGTAGTGAATGCTGGTCCGGCTTGGTGGACTCGAGCATTTCCCTCACAGTAACTGGCTTACTCGCCTCTTCGACGAGTCCAGCATATTCCTTCTCGATTTTGTCCTTCTCGATCATCGTGTTGATGACTTCATAGAGATCGAGCGCAGCGGCAACAAGAGTGAGTCCAAGTAGTACTCCTTGTGCACCCTTGAGCCCGTTCACGCCTCTCCCGGCTTTGCCCGCGATGGCAGCCCGTTCCACGACCTTGGCGGCTTTGTCGATCCCCTTGTCGAGGGCTTTTTCGAAAGCGACAACCACACTCGTGACATCGCTCACCTTGAACGACCGAGGGCCTGTGTCCATCGACGTCCCGAACGCGCCGGTGAGATCCGGATTCGAGAGCGCAACCGACGCCAGAACGAACTCGATCGCTGCGGAATCCGGCACTGCGGCTGACCAGGCGTAGCCCTTGTAATCTGCTCCCGCCTTTCCCATAACGCCGATGTCCATCCCCGAAAAAGCATTCGAGTTTCCGACTGACTGTGTCGTATTATATGCATCGACATCCAGCCACTTCTCGTGCATGCGCACCGCCTCCTCAGCGATGTACACGCGGCGATCCCTCATGTACGACTCGAAATCGTTCAACGTGTACTTCGCGGGCAGATCGGGCTTCTCCTGCTTCGCCACTGTGAGCAGCGAAGCGAAGATAAGAGCCTTCAACTCGGCACTTCCGGCCGGATCAGATATCATGGCTGCCCATAAAGCGCGCTTCTCTGCCTGGTCGCCTCCTGCGCTCTTCAGCAGAAATGCGTCGACTGCCTTCGGGCTTGCCATCGCCATCGAGAGAAGTCCGGGCATGAACCTGTACAATCCTGGCTCCGGATACTGACCGAGCTGCCAGACAATTCTGTCGGTATCGCCTCCGGCCATACAGGCGGCGTCGATTCCGCTTCTCGATTTTGTGGTCACGTCGCTGCCCTTGGCCCTTTCGAGTGGGATGGGGCACGCCCAGCACTCGCCTCCGTTTCTATCTTCGCGAAACGCAGTTCCGTATCCTCTTGGACTGTCGTATGACGCGGAGCACGCGTTGAGAACAGTCGCCACCGAATATTGTGTCGGCACCGTCTGCGCGCACGCCTTGGACGAAGTGACTGACAAAGCCGTTCGACGATACTGCGCGGGACAGGTCCAGCACGTCCCGCCGTCGATTGGGTCGAAAAACGACGAGCCGTTGCAAGTACCGATTTTCCCCTTGAACGATGCGACCGAGAAGGGCCCAATGATCGTCTTGGAACACGCTCGGTCAGCAGTAACCGCTTCGAGGGTCCTGCCATACCCTGCCGGACACGCCCAGCATTCGCCACCGTTCCGGGGATCTCCGAACGATCCCGAACCACAACCAGTGCGACCTGTCTGAGTCGCCGCTGACAAGAGCTCACTTACTGGCTTCCAGCAGGCGTCCGGCTGGGTCACTGCACTTGCATTCCGAACGTAGGAGGTTGGACAGCTCCAGCATTCTCCGCCATTCCGTGGATCAGTGAATGCAGGCGCATCGCACTGTTTCTTGGGCGCTGGACCGAGCGGACGGGCGGGGCGACCGAAGAGGGAGCAACCTTTCGTAAGGCGGCCTGGAGTTGGCGGGAGAGTTGTAAAAAGGGGGCAGAGCGCCTCGCCTGGGATCGTTGTTACCGAGCTACTTGGCCTCAGGCCGGTAATTACAAGCTTTGAGTCGCTTGCGACGCTGGGATTATATGTGGTTTGGCTAATTGTCCCGCTGACGATGCTTGTTGTCGTCGTCGAAGTTGTAGGCGGAAGCGGCGTTACGTCTATGGAACCACCAGTCAACTGAACCGTGATTGGAGAGACCACAGATGTCGTGGTCGTTGTCGTCTTCGTTGTGGATGTGGTGGCCGGAGGGGCCAGGGTTGGGACAGGCTGCGGCGCGATCACGATGCTTCCGCTGTTCGTCGCGGTTGCCGCTGTGGCGGATGTGCTTGTGGTTGTGGTCGGATGATAGTTGACGGCCAGAGTCGGGTAGGTGTTCATCACCACCGTGTTGGTGACCGCGTCCCGCGCCACGTAGAGCGCATGCAGACCAGCGGATATGGCAACTCCGCCGCCGCCAACAATGTGTTCCCAGGTTGTGCCGTTGCGCCGCAGAACCTCAAAGCCTCCGGCAACTGGCGTCGTACCGAGAATGAACACGCTGCCGTCGGGTGCGATGGCGATATCCGTTGCTTTCCCGTCCAGCAAGCTCCACCCTGTCGCTGAGTGCTTCCAGATCTGACCACCGGCATTCACAACCCAGGGATTACCGGCCGGATCAACCGCGATCCTCGTTCCCGCGCCATCGATCGCGTCCCATGCATCGCCGCGCAACCGCATGATCCGTTGATCTGTTCCGATCGCCCATACGGAACCGTTTGCGCCAACAGCGACATCCATTGCTTTGACCGGCGCCTTCGCCCATGCCTCGACACCGGTACTCGAACGGACCCAGTGGTGCAGCTCACCAAGCGAGTTTACCACCCACGGTAATCCGGATGGGTCGGCGCCAACGCGCGTCGGAGTTCCAGGGGGGGAGGCGAAGGTAGTTTCGCCGACTCGCAGCAAAGTCCTGATCGAGCCCGCTTCTTTGCCGATTGTCCATACGGCGCCGTTGGCACTTACGCCAACATCAGAAGCTCCGGATACGCCATATGGCAACCAGCTCCCCTGCGCACGAGCCTTGGCTGATCCCGAAAAAAGCGCAAGAGCAAACGTGCTTCCCATTGCGACAGCTCGAGCGGTGTGGCGGCTTGCGCGCATTCTGTCCCCCTGAATTGGGCGTGCTGCGCCAAGATGCAACAAACGCCTCTATGGACGGCTCGAAGGAGCCGAGAAGCGGCTAATGGTAGTTGTAAAGGAATTTTTTAGATAGACGTACACATCAGTTCAACAAAGCATACGGGGCGCTGCGCGGAGACTTACTGGCTAATCACCCGCGCAAGCGAAGCGCCGACTTTGTCGTACTTCAAGCCGGGCACCGCGTGTGGCTGGCGGGTGCTCCGAAGAGCCGGTCCCACGGCAGGAGGAAGGCAAACATATGTCAATATCCAATAAACATCTGTCTGAGTTCCTTTCGTCGCATAAAGTGCGGTGCGAACAGGGCGATGGAAGAGTTCTCGGCCGTCACGTGCCGGGAAGAGCGCGAAGCCGAG
>JANYKY010000441.1 GCA_025357975.1 Gemmatimonadaceae bacterium | reverse complement strand
AGAAAAGCCGCTGCTTTACTTCCTGTGTTTCTCCCTGGTGCTCGATTTCAATCGCGGAGAGTCCGCCGGCGTCTTGTATTCTCTCGTGGTAATCGGGGCGGCTTTCGCGGTGATGCGGTTTGTCTCGCATATAGAGTGGGCACCAAGGGCCCTTCAGGGCATGTGGCCAGCGCCTGCGCTGGCGGACGGCGCCAATGAGTCGCGGCCGTGAGGATTGCCCTGAATCTGCTTTACCTGATTCCCGGTGTTGTGGGCGGGACCGAGACGTACGCGCGGTCGCTCGTACACAACATTGCAAAGCTGGATAAGGAAAATGAGTACGTCGTTTTTCTGAATAAACTCGGTGCCGACATCGACATCACGCCTGGTCCGAACTTCCGTCGCGTGGTTTGTCCATTTGTACCGTTGAGACGCATGGTCCGATACGGGTGGGAGCAGGGCATTCTCCCATTCCAGCTCGATCGCGAAAAAATCGATCTCGTACATTCCCTCGGCTACGTTGCCCCACTCGGAGCGCGCTCGCGCCAGATCGTCACAGTGCACGACCTGAACTTTCTGAGTCACGAGGGCTGGGGCACGGCACAGGGCCGGAGAGTTCTGAGATTCTTTGTGGAGCGCAGCGTTCGCCGGGCAGATCATGTGATCACTGTCTCGGAATTTTCGCGCGACGGGCTCGTGAGGCTACTCGGGGTTCCCCATGAAAAAGTAAGTGTCACTTATAACGCTCCGGCGCAGCATCTCGAGAACGATCTTGCGGCTCCTTCGTCAGGGTATGATCCATCGGGCGGAATGCCGTACATTCTGGCTTTCAGCGCACTTCCCAGCCACAAGAATATCGCGCGACTGGTGTCGGCTTTCGATCAAATAAAGGATTCGATTCCACACTCGCTTGTTGTCATCGGTAACCTTCCCGGGAACGAAAACGACCGGACCGCACTGGAGCGCACGGCGAGCGCCCGCATTCATTTCACCGGCTACCTGCCCAACGCTGATGTTGCTGCAGCACTCAAGGGAGCTTCGCTGTTCGCACTCCCATCTCTTTACGAAGGGTTTGGGTTACCGGTGATTGAAGCGCAGCGGACGGGCATTCCGGTTACGTGTTCGAACATTGCGGCTCTTCCTGAGGTCGCAGGCGACGCGGCCTTTTACTTCGACCCACTATCAGTCGATGACATCGCGAACGCGCTCAAGAAGTGCCTGCTCGATCCCGACCTGCGTGCTTCCCTTGTAAGAAATGGATATGAGAACTTGCAGAGGTTTTCGTGGGTCACGACCGCCCGAAAAACACTCGGGATATATGCTGCGACGGCGAGCTCGCCCAGCAGGGAGAATGCGGCGTGAGCGGATTTCATGAAGTTGGACGAGTGATGCCACCCCGGCCCTACGATGAGGCCTCGGTGCGCGAGGAGACGTCTCTTTTTGGTTTCGTGAATGTTCTCCTGAAGTATCGCGGCATGCTTGGCGTGCTGATACTTGCGTGCGGGCTCTTCGGGGGTATGCGGTACGCACAGTCGACCGCGAGCTATGTCACGCGTGTTGGGATCAATGTTGCCTCGAACGAGCCCGCCCCCGATCCCACAGGGGTCGCGGCGCAGCTCGGGATAGTCGCCGCGGCGGGGTCCGCCCAGGAAGTTGCATTCATGAGTGAGCTGCTGAGATCGCCGCCGCTCATGCGCGATGTCGCGAATCAGCAATACACTGTTCGCACTCGCAAAGGCATAGTGACGGGCCCGCTGGAGCGATTCTACGGCTACAGGGGAAATCCGCAGCTTCACGAAAAAGAGATGACGGAGCTTCTCGCTGACAAGATCACTGTCAACGCATCGGGCCGAACAGGGAATATCTGGCTATTCGTCGATACGCCGTTCCCCGATTTGTCACAGCAGGTTGGGCTTAACATCATTCGTCTCGTGGACGAATACTACCGGGCCCGCAAGCACGCACAGGCAGCGGCCGAGCGGGAGTTTCTCCAGGGAAGGCTGGCTGAGTCGAAACAAGAGCTCAACGCGGCGGAGAATGAGGTTCTACAGTTTCGCGAGGATAACCGCGACATATCGGCGCCTGCACTCGCGCTCGAAAACGCGCGACTGATCCGGGGCGTGTCGATGAAGCAGCAGCTTTATACGTCCCTGCTTCAATCGTACGACAAAGCGCGTATCGCGGAAGCGAAGAATCTCCCGTCTATCACGATTCTCGAAGCGCCCGAGAAACCAATCAAACCCGAGCCGTCGTCGGCGATCGCTTTTCCGCTGCTTGGGGCAATTGCCGGTCTGTTGCTCGGGATTGTCGTTGCCTTCATTCGCGAGCGAATGGCAGAAACTGCCGCGTCGCCGACCCCCGCTTTCGAATATTACACGGAACTCAAGAGCGAGGCCGTTCGCGACCTGAAACGCCCGTTACGGCCATTCGGACGATCGAGGAAATCCGACTCTGATGGTTAGCGCGCTGGACTCGTTCAGCGTCGCTGTGCCTACGGTCGGACGGACGACCGAGCTTACCGAGCTGCTGAGCTCGATTGCGGCGTCGACGGTTTTGCCAGACTCAATAATTGTTGTGGACCAGAATGCCGATGACAGGCTGGCCACCGTACTCGACCAGTTTCCCGGGCTTCCAATCGCGCGGCACCGGGTTGACTTTCGCGGCCTCTCTGCCGCGAAGAACTACGCGGGGCGAGTTTGCGAATCCAACGTGTTGTTCACGCCCGATGACGATTGCCGAGTTTTTCCGACGACTTTTCAGACAGCGCTCAACGAACTTTCGCGGACCAACTCTGATGTGGTCTTTGGCAAATGCTCGGATGAAACGGGTGCAGACGCGATCGTCAAATTCAATACAGACGCTGGATGGCTGTCGACACAGCATATCGACGGAATGTTCGTTGAGCCGGCAACCGCGGTTCGCACTGCTGTGCTGCGAGAAATTCCGTTCGATGAAACTCTTGGAGTTGGAACTTTTCACGGTGCAGAGGAAGGGCTTGATTGGGTTCTGCGGCTGCTTGCCGCGAAGAAGCGCTTATACTTTCAGCCGGCCGTGATGTTCTTCCATCCAAAGACTGTCACTGATCATGGATCGCCGCAGGCGATTCGACGGGTTTTTTCGTACCGGTGCGGACTAGGGCGCCTGTGCAGAAAACACGGATTGTGGGGAAAGTATTTCAGGCGTGTCGGCCTGGTCACCGGCGGGATCGTCGCGTACAGCGTGGTCGATCGAAAGAAATCACGGTACTACCTGGCCGAGTTGGCTGGCCTCGTCGCAGGAGCGATTGTAGAGCCTTGACCGCGACCCGCCGGAATTTCGTTTTTCTCACGCAAGTTTATCCGCCTGACCCGGCAGCCCTCGGCCAGCACCTCGCCGACGCTGCGGAGGAACTCGCCCGCCGCGGCCACCGCGTCACTGTGATGACTGCGGATCGTGGTTTCGACGACCCATCGCAGAAGTATAATTCCCGCGAAACGTTGAACGGCGTGGATGTTCGCCGCCTCCCGTTCGGATCGTTCGGGAAGAAGTCGATTGCGGTACGGCTCGCCTCCGGCGCGGTGCTCATGGCGCAGGAAATCATCGCCGGGCTGACCATGCGAAATATCGATACGATAGTGGTGAGCACATCGCCCCCGCTCGGACCGATCGCGGCGGTTGTCCTGTCACGACTGAAACGCGTACCGCTCAAGTACTGGCCGATGGATGTCAATCCGGACCAGATGGTCGCTCTGGAAAAGATCCGACGCCAGTCCATGCTGGTGAAAGCGTTCGACTCGATGAACCGCGTGGTGTTGCGCCGAGCATCTTCGGTTGTCGCGCTCGACGAAAAGATGGCAGATCTGCTGGGTTCAAAATCGGATATCAGCGGGCG
>JANYKY010000435.1 GCA_025357975.1 Gemmatimonadaceae bacterium | reverse complement strand
ACCGAGCCAGCGAGTTATAAAATGCTCGGCACGTTCTACAGCAATTGCATGGACTCCGCTTCAACCGAGCGTCGTGGGGCCGAGCCACTCAAGGGTGAACTTCATCGCATTTCGGAGATCGACGATCGAAAGGAGTTGCAGAATGAGATCGCTAACCTGCAGCTCATTGGCGTGCCTGTTCTCTTCGGCTTTGGGTCCACGCAGGACGCAAAGAACAGCACTTCGGTCATCGGTGGCGCCTACCAGGGCGGCACCACGCTTCCAGATCGCGATTACTACCTGAAGACGGATGCAGCCTCGGTAGAGCTTCGCCGTAACTATCAGGCCCACATTCAGCGGATGCTCGAGCTGGCCGGAAGCTCTTCGACTGATGCCGCGGCAGACGCAAGACGCGCGCTGGCCTTCGAGACGACGCTCGCGTCGGCTGCCCGCAGCAATATCGAATTGCGTGATCCGCAGGCGAATTACAACCTGCGCACGGCCGCGCAGCTGGCCGCGATGACGCCGCACTTCGACTGGGGTCAGTATTTCACCGACATCGGACGCGCGGGCATTCCAACCGTCGATGTGCAGAATCCGAAGTTCTTCGGCACGGTGGACAGCCTGATGGCGAATACACCGATGTCGGACTGGAAGGCCTATCTCCGCTGGAAAACCGTCAACGATGCGGCCCCACTTCTCAGCACGGCCTTCGTGAACGAGGACTTCCATTTCTCCAAGTCGCTCAGCGGTGCGAAAGAAATGCTTCCGCGTTACAAGCGTTGCACGCGCGCTGCCGATTTTGGACTTCGCGATGCGCTTGGGCAGGCGTACGTCGAGAAAAATTTCACGCCCGCCGCAAAAGCTCGCGCGCTCGACATGGTGCACAATCTCGAAGGAGTTCTTCGTGACCGCATCGGCTCGCTCGGGTGGATGAGCCCGGCAACGCGCCAGCAGGCAACCGTGAAGCTGGCTGCTTTCACCGAGAAGATCGGCTACCCCAACAAGTGGCGCGATTATTCCACGCTCAACATTTCAAAGGGCTCGTTCCTCGACAACATCTACGCCGTCAACCGTTACGAGAACAAGCGTGACCTGGGGATGATCGGCAATCCGCTCGATCGGACTCAGTGGGGCATGTCACCCCCAACGGTGAACGCGTACTACAACCCCGAGATGAACGAGATTGTGTTCCCGGCTGGAATTCTGCAGCCACCGTTTTTCTCCGAGACCGCTGACGATGCGGTCAATTACGGGGGCATGGGCAGCGTGATCGGCCACGAGATGAGTCACGGCTTCGATGATCAGGGCGCACAGTTCGATCCTCAGGGCAACCTGAAGAACTGGTGGTCTGACGCGGATCTCTCAGCCTTCAAGGTGAAGACCGGACTCGTCTCCAGTCAGTTCGATACGTACACTGTCAACGATAGCGTGCACGTGCAGGGTAAGCTGACGCTCGGCGAGAACATCGCCGACCTTGGCGGGCTCAACATCGCGTACGCAGCACTTGAAAAGGCACTTGGCGGCAAGCCACGTCCGCCGCTCCTCGACGGATTTACGCCGGAGCAGCGTTTCTTCCTGGCGTGGGCTCAGATCTGGCGACAGAACATTACGCCGCAGATGGCTGCTCAGCGCGTTCTTACGGATCCGCATGCCCCCGGTAGATGGCGGGTAGATGGTCCAATTTCGAACATGCCCGAGTTTGCCGCGGCTTTTGGCTGCAAACCTGGCGACCCGATGGTGCGCGGCGACACCCAGCGCGCTGTCATCTGGTAGACTCACTTTGAGGGGAGCGGGGTATGGCGCCTACATTGGCGCTGTACCCCGATTCTTTTTTCATGGCATCTAACGCGTTTTTCTATAAAGAGTCGCTCGGCATCCGCATCACGGTGCGGCCGATGTATCTCCGCGACCAGTCCGAGCCCTCGGCTAAACACTATGTGTTCGCCTACTTCGTGCGGATCGAAAATGTGGGAGATGTATCGGCGCAGCTCATGTCGAGGCGCTGGCTCATTCACGATTCCGCCGGCGAGGACATCGAAGTGAAGGGAGACGGCGTCGTCGGGGAGCAGCCGGTACTGGAGCCCGGCTCCGTCCACGAATACCAGAGCTTCTGCATTCTCAAATCCGGCGAAGGGTTCATGGAAGGCCATTACAATTTTCTTTGTCCGGATTCGACGACATTCAAGGCAGAGATTCCGCGCTTTCTCCTCAGCGCTTCCGCGTCCACCAGTCTGCCCTCCTGAACCGTCCGGTGACTTCTGTGACAAGATGCGGAACGACAGTTGCCGATTGGTGCCCGCAATGAGCCGCACATACGATGTCTCTGTACCCGTCCGCACTGGCGGACTGATTTATCCGGGAAATCCTGAAATTCTCATCGAGCCTCAGCAGGCCATCTCTGCAGGTGCAGGGGCCAATGTGTCACGTGTCAGTTTTGGGTCGCATACCGGAACGCATGTCGATGCAGCCAGGCATTTTTTCGACGATGGACAAACTGTCGACCAGATTCCGCTCGATAAGTTCGTCGGGCCTGCTGTGCTTCTCGCGTTCGATGAGCCGGATCGCGTTTCAGTCGGAGCGCCCGACCTCGAGCCGCACGATCTGGCGGGGCAGAAAAGGGTGCTCATCCGCACGCGCAACTCGGCCCGGCTCAAGAATCCGGAGTTCGATCCGAAGTACGCGTTCCTGGCGCCTGATGGCGCGGAATATCTGGTCTCTCTTGAAGTCGAGCTCGTTGGCGTGGACTACTTGTCCATCGAACAGTTTCACTCCGGTCATCATCGCACGCATCGGGCTCTTCTCGAGAAACAGGTAGTGATCATCGAAGGCCTCGACCTGTCCGAGCCGGCGCCGGGTGCCTATCAGCTTGTGTGTCTTCCTCTCAGGCTCGAAGGCCTGGACGGTTCTCCGGCGCGTGCGCTGCTGATCGGATGACTGACGGGATCAGGCATGTCTTCTTCGATATAGGCGGTGTGCTGGCGACCAACGGCTGGGACCGCGGTTCGCGCAAGCTCGCCGTTGAAAAATTCGGGTTGGACGCAGAAGGATTTGAATCGCGTCACGAGGCAATGGCTGGCCCCCTCGACCAAGGCGGTGTAACGCTGGCTGAATACGTGAAATTCGCCGTGTTCAACGAGCCGCGACCGTTCAGCGAGCAGGATTTCATTGCCTTCATGTACCAGCAAAGCGAGCCGTTTCAGGAAACAATCGAGATCGCCCGCGCAGTAGCCGAGGGTTGCACATACTGGGTGATGACTCTCAATAACGAATCAGACGAGCTCAACCGGTATCGTATCAGGCAGTTCGGGCTCGACGCCATTTTCGACGCTTTCCTTTCGTCGTGCTGGCTCGGATTGCGGAAGCCGACACTCGCGTTTTATCAAAGAGCGTTGAGTATCGCCCAGGCAAACCCTGCATCATCGGTATTCATCGACGATCGCGAGCAGAACATCGTTCCGGCGCGTGAGCTTGGCATGAATGTCATTCACTATCAATCGCCGTCGCAGCTCAAGACCGAGCTCAGGCAGCTCGGAATAAAATTCAACCTACAGGACAGCTAGCAATGCAACTCGGGATGATCGGACTGGGCAAGATGGGCGGCAACATGACAGAACGGCTCATGCGGGATGGGCACAAGGTCGTCGTGTTCGACCGCAGCGCTGACGCTATCACCCATTACGTCGGGATTGGCGCGCAGGCATCATCCGATGCTGCCGACATGGTTGCGAAGCTTTCCTCGCCACGCGTGGTCTGGATCATGGTTCCCGCCGGCAAGCCGGTTGACGACACGATTGCCGCGCTGATTCCAGGGATGACGAAAGGCGATGTGATCATCGATGGCGGTAATTCTAACTTCCACGATTCGATGCGTCGCGGCACCGAGCTGGAAGCGAAGGGAATTCACTTCGTGGATTCCGGCACGAGCGGCGGGATCTGGGGGCTCGCGAATGGATATTGCCTGATGATTGGCGCTTCGGACGAGGCGTTTGCTCTTTGCGAGCCGATCTTCAAGACGCTTGCCCCGCCGGATGGATATGCGCACATGGGTCCGACCGGATCCGGACACTACGTAAAGATGATCCACAACGGTGTCGAATACGGAATGTTGCAGGCATACGCCGAAGGTTACGAAATTCTTCACGCCTCGAAAAATTTCAAGCTGGATCTGCACAAGATCGCTGCTGTATGGAATCATGGAAGTGTCGTTCGTTCGTGGCTCAACGAGCTTGCGGAGACAGCCTTCGAGAAAGACAACGATCTCGCTGACCTCAAAGGATTCATTGCAGATTCCGGCGAAGGCCGTTGGACCGTTCAGGAAGCGATCGACCTGGATGTACCGGCGCCGATAATTACGCTGTCGCTGCTGACCCGCCTGCGTTCGCGCCAGGAAGATTCTTTCGGCGGAAAAGTCATCGCGGCACTTCGCAACGAATTCGGCGGGCACGCAGTGGAGAAAGCATGACTTCGCCCAAAGTGACGCCGGCTCCTGGAGTCACAGTGCCTGGAATGCGCACCGGAGGGAAAATCGAGCGCTGCACGGCGGTGATCATGGGAGCTTCCGGTGATCTCATGAAGCGAAAGCTCATGCCAGCGCTTTATTATCTCGCCGAACAAAAACTGTTGCCAGAAGGGTTCACGCTCCTCGGGGTGGGTCGCGATCCAATGGAGCATGGTGCGTTTGCCGCCGCGATGCGCGACGCTCTTAACACATCTGACGAGATCAAGTCGGTCGATGAGGCGGCATGGACCTGGTTCGCCGACCGAATTCGCTACGCATCAGGCGATCTCTCGAGTCCGGAGGCTTATCAAGGCGTCAAGAAATGTCTCGACGAGATCGAGTTCCATGTTCCGATGGAAGAGCGCAACCGCCTCTTCTACCTCGCGATTCCTCCCAGCGTTTTCGAAACGACGTTGGAGCATCTTTCGTCCAGCGGTCTCGCGCCAAAGAGTGCAGACGGCGACCGGCCGTACGCCCGCATCGTAATCGAGAAGCCTTTTGGCCGCGATCTCGAAACGGCTCGCAAGCTCAACTGTGTCGTTCTTGAAAAATTCGCTGAGCACCAGGTGTATCGCATCGATCACTATCTGGGAAAAGAAAGCGTCCAGAACATTCTGGTGTTTCGTTTTGCGAACCCGCTGTTCGAGCCGCTGTGGAGCCGCCAATACATCAAGCAGGTACAGATCACCGTCGCAGAGACAGTGGGAGTGGAGGCGCGCGGCAAGTACTACGAAGAAGCAGGTGTCATTCGCGACATGTTCCAGAACCATCTTCTGCAGCTTCTC
>JANYKY010000404.1 GCA_025357975.1 Gemmatimonadaceae bacterium | reverse complement strand
CCGATCTGTGATGTCCTCGGCGATGCCGTCGCCAAGGTACCCATTTGCGGGGTCGGCACTGAGGTTGACGAACGGAAGCACCGCGACCGACTGAGCCGGCGGATCGCTGGCGCGCGGCGACTCGGAGTCGTCCGTCTCGAGCAACGCGTCGGCGAACGCCGACGTGGTCGGGAACCGATCAATCGGCGTGCGAGCGATGGCGCGCTGCAGCGCACGAGCTACGCTGCGCGGCACACTCTCACGGAGCGCCGTCACGTCGGCGGGGGTCTGCACGAATCGCTTGGCGACCACCGCTTGGACATTCGGTCCCGTGAACGGGGGCTCGCCGATGAGCGTCTCGTACAGCACGCAGGCGAGCGCATACTGGTCGCTTCGGCCGTCGACCGGCTCACCCGCCGCCTGCTCGGGACTCAAGTACGCCGGCGTTCCCACGCTCATGCCTGTCCGGGTCATCGCCTCGTCGCCCAGCTCGCTGATCGCCTTGCCGATGCCGAAGTCGGCGACGAAGACGAGATCGTCCTGAAGGAGGATATTCTCCGGCTTCACGTCCCGATGAACGATTCCCTGCGCGTGTGCGTGCGCCAGCGCACGCGCGGTTGCGGTGACAATGCGTACCGCATCGGCGACGGGAAGTTGGCGCTCGCGATCCAGGCGGTCGCGCAGCGATTCACCCCGCACCACCGGCATGACGTAGTAGAGGATATCCGCAGCTTCGCCGGAGTCGTACAGCGGCAGCACGTTGGGGTGGGAAAGGCGCGCGGCGAACTGGATCTCCCGGAGAAACCGGTCGCGCCCGAGCGTGACCGAGAGGTCGTTGTGCAGTACCTTGAGAGCGACCTCCCGATCGTGCTTGACATCATGCGCGAGGTAGACCGTCGCCATGCCGCCCGTGCCCAGCGTGCGGCTGATGCGGTAGCGGTCGGAGAGCGCGGAGAAGAACTGGTCGGTCGTGGTGGTGGCCACGGATCGAGGCGGCATTGCGGAACGTTCGCGCCGTGCCCTTCGCTCGTCCAGTAGTGGTTGCTTCGTCGTCGGCTCGGGCCGGCCAACGCCGACCGTGTTTCCACGGCCCCATGGATGACAACGTGGAGGCGTCGTCGGGCACCGCTGATCCGTTGGACGCCTCAGCGAGCGCCATCCGCTCGCCCTCATCGAGAGCCAACTACCGCGACAACGATAGGGCGACATGCGGGCCGTAAGGCGACGTCACGCCTGTATATCCCCGCGAACGCCCGGTGGCCGCCGCGGCGCGGCGCTTCGAAGCGTGTCGCCGCCTAGAAAATATGACTGGGCTGGCCTCCGGTCTATCCGTGGATTAGCTCCTCGGTGTGAACCAGAGTTGCCAGAGCCACATGCGACGATCGCTCTGTCGCAATACACGGAGACCAACCCATGTCATCGATTACGAGTTCTGCTCTTTCTTCCGTAAGCTCTATCATCTATCTCGGTATGGATGTCCACAAGGAGTCGATCACGATCGCGGTCCTGCCAATGGGAGCAAAGTCCCCCACCCGGTTGGAGCGGTTACCAAACGATTTCCTGAAGTTGAGGAAGTGGCTGGAGCGAGTTGGGCGTGATGGCGAGATTCGCGCATGCTACGAAGCGAGCGGAGCTGGTTATGTGATTCATCGTGCCATGAAGGAGTGGGGCTACGAGTGCGAAGTGATCGCACCATCACTCATTCCCAAGCGACCCGGTGTTCAGCGAAAGCACGATAAGAGAGATGCCGCCGACCTTGCCCGCTTTTATCGAGCGGGGGAGCTCACCACGGTGCGGATTCCGAGCGAGAGTGATGAACGGATACGGGACGTCGTACGGTGCCGCGAAACGTTCCAGAAGGAGATTCTCAAGTCTCGTCACTACATCCTAAGTTCCTAGCTCGTCGCGGTTTCGTCTTTCGTGAAGGCACCAACTGGTGCAGTCCACATCTCAAGTGGCTGCTGCACCTGACAACGGAAAACAGCCCGCTCGAACAGTACGACCGTCTCGTCTACCGCGAATATCACGCATTACTTCTTTACAAGCTCGAGCGGCGTGAGGAGCTTGATCGTCAGATAGAACAGCTTGCTCTGCTTCCCCACATCGCACCCATGGTCGAGCGTCTGCAGTGCTTCCGCGGCATCTCGCTTTACTCAGCGATGGTGCTCGCGACAGAGATCGTTGACTGGCGGCGATTCGAACGTCCATCTCAACTCGCATGCTACCTGGGTCTCGTATCCAGGGAAGATTCAAGCGGCGGCCGCATTCGACTTGGATCGATCACCAAGGCCGGCAACAGCCACTGCCGTCACGTGCTCGTTCAGGCAGCCTGGAGCTACCGCCATCGACCGCAGGTCGGTATTGAGCTGAAGCGACGACAACAAGGACAGGCCCCCAGCGTGATTGTGCACGCGTGGAAAGCTCAACAGCGTCTCCATCAGCGCTTCAATCACTTGTCGTATCGCAAGCGATCCCAGATCGCTGTCGTCGCAGTAGCCCGCGAGCTAGTCGGCTTTCTGTGGGCAGTGATGCAGGATACACCAACTGAACTTCAAGCGGCATGAGAAGATCGGTCATGGTCCGGCGCGTGGTGTCGAGGCTCGATGTGCGAGCATTCTCGAAGGCGTTATGCGGCCTCATCGAAATCTGATGCAGGATCCCCGAGCCTAGAATGAGTCAGCTCCCGACGAATCCAATTCTTGCCGCGCTGCCGAAGCAATTCGGTAATCGGCGTATATCAGCAGGATCAACCGTCGATGCTGCCTCGCGCCCACGTCGTACCATGGCCACTTCAACACAATTACTAGCGACCTATTGACACCAGCCCAGTCATATCAACGCCTTGGTTCAGCTGCAAGCACACTACCACCATTGCGGCGAAGCCGCATCCGAAAAGCGCTTGTCAACTGGAACGTTCGTTAAGCGCTCCGCGCAACGGCTCTCGGCCATGACCAAACGATAACCGACGTCGAGGTCAGTGCGGTCGTGTAATTCAGCATTGCGCCGTTCCCAGTTGCTCGAATGTAGATCGCCCTCCAACCGTTCAAGCCGCGGACCGATGTTCGTTAATCGACCGAAAGTGGAAATGCCTGCACGGACTTCTTCGTCAAGGTACGCTTCCGGTCGCAGCCAAAAGGCACCAAGGAATCCATCCACGCAATCGCGCGGAATGGGCAAGGACTGCACAGTGATTGGGCCAAGGACGGCGCGCAACAGTGCCATGGAAGGGAAAATCCGCCGATCGATCGCAAGAATGTCTGGAAAGTAGTCTCGAACTAGCCAGAATCCCTCCGCATCGGGATCCCACGTTAGAATCACGACGCGGTCTCGGGCAACGCGAGCGCATTCCTCGAGCCCTCGTCTCTGGTCGTTCCAGTGGTGCACCGTCAGGATGCCGAGCACGACGTCGAATGCTCTGTCCTGAAATGGAAGCGCCTCGGCAACCGCTCGCACTGCCGGCGCGGCGGAAGGCGAGCGTTGACTGAGCATTACCGTGGATGGCTCGACTGCGACAACTCCCCTTCGGTTGGGCTCGTAGGAACCCGTTCCGGCACCGACGTTGAGGACGGTGCCGTCGGAGCCGATCAACGCGTCGAGCCTCGCGGCCAGCCGGGGGTCAGGCTGGCGTCGCGTCGAATACGAGCGGCCGATCGTGTCATAAGCGTCCAACATTCCTCACCATTGCCCTGACCCTTCGAGGAAACTTTCGGGAGTTGCCTAACGATTAGCTAAGCTGCAAGCGAATACAATAAGAGCGAGCGAAGCGAGCGCACAATAGATCGCTTGTCAGCTTCAGCGTTTGTTAGGACGCGGCTCGCCACGGTCTATCCCCAGAAAATGCCCGTTGGGTCACGACGGACTTCCGCGAACAATTCATAGAACGTATCGGCGCTCGGCAACGCTTCGTAGGCGCGCCACTTGAGATCCCGGAACTGACAAAAGAGGCGCCATTCCTTGGCTGCCCGAACGAAGCGGAACTTGGCAATGTCTTCGTCACGCCATTCGTGAGGAGACTGGAAGGACGGCCTGCTCTCGAAAATGACCACAGCGTTCGGTTCGATTCGAAATCCGTTGCGCACCTGATGACGCACGTGTATCGGAACTTCCTCAACCCACTTTGCCAAGATTTTGCGGAGGCGCGGGCGCTCGATCTCGGAGAATGGCATTTCACATCCTTCCTATGTGTAGAACTCGCTCCGCATCCTAACTAGTATCGTACTGCAGAGTTATGCAGTCAGGCGAACGGAAGATAGCGAAGCTCTGCGGTGATCGGCCAGCTTGGTATCTTCGCGGTCATTCTAAACTCAACCACAACAACGCTTTACGAAACTTCAACTCCGAGCTGCTGATAGCTATGCTGCGAAGCCTTGCAGCATAACTAACGGATTCTTGAATGGAGAGTACAGCATCTGCAACCACCCACTACCTCACAGTCGATCCGCCGGACTCTGCACTCCCAACCCCCCACGATTCAACACATGGGTGTACTTCATCGTCGTCTGCACATTCGAGTGTCCCAGTAACTCCTGAATCGTACGAATGTCCGCCCCAGCCTCGAGAAGATGCGTCGCAAATGAGTGACGCAGCGAATGACACGTTGCGCGCTTCGAAATTCGGCTCGCCCTCACAGCTTCTGTCATCGCACGCTGAATGACGGTCTCGTGCAAATGATGCCGGCGGCGAATCCCGGTCGCCTTCTCCTGATAAACCCGAGTCGCCGGAAACACGAACTGCCACGCCCAGTCGCGATCCGCGTTCGGAAGCTTGCGGCCCGGCGCTTGCGGCAACGCGGCGCCTGAGACCCCGTGCGCGAGATCCTGCATGTGCTGCTTTCGAACGCGTTCCATCAGAACGCGAAGCGCGGGCATCGCAGTCGCCGGCAAGGGTACTCTCCGATCCTTGTCACCCTTCCCGGCTCTCACAAGAATCTCGCGACGATCCAGGTCGACATCCTTGATCCGGAGCGATAGACACTCCGACAGGCGCAGCCCACTTCCATACATCAGCGTCGCACACAACCTCGGCACACCCCGCATCGCCGCCAGGACGGTTCTCACTTCCGCCTGCGACAGAACGATGGGAGGTCGAACGGGCCGCCGCGCCGGCAACATCACTTTGACAAATCCAACCGGTTGCCCGAACACGTGCTGGTAGAGAAAAAGAATCGCGTGAAGCGCCTGATTCTGCGTCGAAGCACTCATATTCTTATCGACCGCCAGATGCGTCAGATACGCGGCAATCTCCGGTTCACCCATCGTCGCTGGACTGCGTCGATCGTGAAACAGGATGAAACGCCGCACCCAGCCACAGTACGCATCTTCCGTGTTTCTACTGTAGTGACGAGTTCGGAGGCGACGCCGCAGCTGCTCCATGAGGCGAAAACGGCGCTTGGGCTCGGCACGCAAACCAAGATGAGTGAGCGGGATGCGAACGATTGGGGAATCGGCCATCACTGACGATCGTTCACGCACGACACGCAGCGGACATCATCCGCGCGCCGGCGCCACCAGCTCAACGCCTACGCGGTCTTCACCACCACCGGCGGCGGAACCACCACATCGAGCTTCTCCCGAAACCGCAGAACATCGGCGAACGGCGGATTCGCCAGCAACACTCCACCATCCGGAGCTGGCACTCTCAAGACGAACGTCCGATCCCTCGTGCTCTTCCGGAATCCCTTCCCCTCATAAATCCGGTTCATCAGAATCCGCCGCACAATCACCATCAGCGACGCCAGCATCGGCAACGCAATCACCAGCCCGAGCGGCCCGAGAATTTTGCCAATCACAAGCACCGACATGATCGTCAATACTGGCGGCAGCTCGATCTTGTGCGACATCACGAGCGGCGACACGATGTTGCCCTCGATCAAGTGCACCACAACGCCGAGGCCCATCACCATCGCCGCTCTCGACCCACCGCCCGGCCCGCTCAACACGAACATCGCCGGCAGCGTCGTCGAAAGCAGAGTTCCAAAAAACGGAATAATCGCCACAGCACCCGTGAAAATTCCGAACGTCAACCAATACGGAACGTTCAACAGATACAAACCGAACGCGGTAAGCGCCGCGAGAACGCTCATCGTGGTCAGCTGCGCAACGATATACGCACGCAACGCATCAGCCAGATCACGAAGCACATCACGAATGAGATCGCGATGCACCGGCGGAAATAGCGCAATCAACCATTCACGATACACGCCCGGTTGAAGCGCGAGATAAATGCTCATCACAAACACAGCGAAAGCTTCTATGAGCATGTTCACCGCCGTGAACACCTTTGGAGCTACATCACCCGCACCGGTTGACACTCGATCGTAAACAGCTTTGAGAACCCGATGCTGGCCCGGAGTCCAGAAATCGCGCATGGCGGGAAAGCGCGCGACGAAGTGATCGATTCCGCCTTCCCAATTCTCGATTGTCGCCGGCAGCGTGACGATCAACCCGCGCGTCTGCTCGATAACCGGCGGAACGAGAATCGCCAGCAATCCGAAAATCGCCACGACTGTTCCAATCACTGACAGAAAAAAAGCGAGTCTCGGCGGAACGTGAGCTCGCTCGACAAGGAAATCCCTCACCGCGCCAAGAAACAGAGAGATGATGATGGCCAGGAAAAGAAGCAAAAAAACGCCGGCAGTAGCGCCAACGAGCCACAGACCAAGAATCGTGAGAACTACTGTTGCTAATGCGGACCCTAGCTTGAAATGCTGGCCGCCCAACGTCTCACTCAATGAGTCGCGTTCTCGTCATGAATTTCTTCGACTTCAGCAATCTCATCGGATTCGCCCGCGCCCAGCTGCTTATTGCTGTCCGCCGCAGGCGCCGCAATCAATCCCATTTTTTGCTTGAGGGCCGTAAGCTGCGCATCCGCACCAGCCGACCCGGCAGTCGCCTCGAGACGCTTGAAGTCGCTCGCGAGACGATCACCCGAAAACTCCTCGTTGATCTCGACATGCGCGCGAATCTGACGCTCGTTCTGGTCGATCTTCTCCTCCATCCTGGCAAACGCTTCAAACGCAGACTTCTCGGAAATCGACGACATCGTTTCCGAAATCCGCTTCTGCGCATCGGCCCTTCGCTGCTTTGCAAGAAGAAGGTTCTTCTTTCGCGACGCCTCTTCGATATTGTCGTTGAGGCCGCGGAGTGATTCCTTGAGACGATCAGTCTCCTGCTTGTGCGCCTCCCACGTGAGCTGCATCTGCGAGCCGCGCGAAACATGCTCGCCCCGACGCATCAACGCCTGCTTCGCGAGATCATCCCTTCCCTCTTTCACGGCGAGCATTGCACGATGCTCCCATTCCTCAGCCTCACGAAGCTCGGAAGCAGCCTGATCCTGAAGACGCTTCTCGTCAGCGATCGCCGCTGCGACCTGCTGCTTGGCCTTCACCAGCTGCGACCGCATGTCGATAATGATCTGATTCAGCATCTTCTCTGGCTGTTCTGCCGAAGAGATCAGGTCATTGACATTGGATCTGAAGAGACGAGCGATTCGGTCGAAAATGCTCATTTTACGTTGTTACCTCGTAGTGTCCATCGTCCGCCAAGATACCCAATCCCGCGAACGACTACCAGTAAATTCGTGGCTAAGACCGGCGGATCTGGTACAGCCTTTCCTTCGCGAGCTTGCGCCCAGTCGGCGTCGCCGCGAGGCCGCCCCCGGCGGTCTCACGATACCGGACATCCATTTCCCTGCCGATCTCACCCATCACATCTATGACTTCATCGCACGGGATCGCAAACTTGATCCCGGCAAGCGCCATCTCGATTCCAGCAAGCGCAATCGCCGCCCCGGTCGCGTTCCTGTAGACACACGGAAGCTCTACCAACCCCCC
Organism: Gemmatimonadaceae bacterium; assembly: GCA_025357975.1. Classification (GTDB taxonomy): domain Bacteria; phylum Gemmatimonadota; class Gemmatimonadetes; order Gemmatimonadales; family Gemmatimonadaceae; genus UBA4720. The sequence continues at coordinate 398 of JANYKY010000404.1, read as the reverse complement.
AAGCGGATCGCAAACCAATCCCAGCATTCCCTGCATTGTCAACGCAACCGCGTGTCCCACCTGACTCGGCGAGCCTCCCAGCATCTCAGTCGCAGACCCCGCAGCCATCGCAGCGCCCGCCCCCGTCTCTGCCTGGCATCCGCCTTCCGCACCCGACAACGAAGCTCGCTCCGCAATCACAGCCCCAATGAGACCCGCGGTCGCTAAAGCATCGAGCACCTTTTCATCCGCAATCCCCCGCGCCTGGGCAAGTCCAGTCAACACCGCTGGGAGAGTCCCCGCCCCGCCAGCCGTCGGCGCGGCGACAATCACTCCCATCGCTGCATTCACTTCCTGAACTGCGAGCGCGCGCGCCAGGACGAGCGACCGCACGTCCTCATCATCGACGAGATCAACCG
>JANYKY010000376.1 GCA_025357975.1 Gemmatimonadaceae bacterium | reverse complement strand
AGACCGAGCGCGATGTTCGCGACTTCTTCTTCCGCTCGCTTCGTCCGTTTTGCTATGTGTTCGACGACGTGCCGATAGTGGTCACGGGTGCCGAACGTCATCATCGGATAGTGCCCGGATAAATCCTTTTTCAGGATCCGTTCGGTGGCACTCTGCGACTCGACGAATTCTTTCCAGTCGAGCCGTGCGATGGCGCGAAGGCTGGTTATACAATTGGAGACAGTGACCTGCGTCAGCGCGATCATGCGATTCGATCGCGTCACCGCCACCTCTGCGCTCGGCCCATCTTCGGCGATCCATTGTTCCAGCCAGATGAGCGGCGTGAAGTTCACCTGATAACCGCGGATCTGATGCAGGAATCTCGCAACGAATGTCGGACTGAACGGCGGGTGATTGCTGATGAATGATTCGAGGGCGGCCGACAGCGCTTCGGACGATGTGTCGTTGGCCGTCATGATGCGCGCGGAACAACGATCAGCTTCCTCGACTTCATCGAGACGTGCGGCAACCCGAAGCGACATGCGGCGGATATTCTCGACGAGTCCAAGCCGCAACATCGTTGGAATCGCCCACAGCTCTCCCATCTTGAGCGCTGTGACTTTTTGATACTCTCGCACGAAGAGCGTGATGTTGTCGAGAGAAAGGTGCCCTTCGGTGTGCGCTATCAGCTCGATCGCGATGTCATAAACGCGCGGGTAATCCGCAAGCATCCCAGTGGCGAGCTTCGGGAGTTCCTGGTAGTACCCGCCGGGCAGATTCGTTCTTATCTCGCGGACATGCTCCTGGACGATGTACGCATTGTCGAGAAGCCATTCACCCGCTGGACTGATGTCCACCTGGCGCTCGGCGGCCTCAGCAAGGCGCTCGTGGATTTCGTCGAGAACCTTTCGCGTGTCGTCGAGACGCTCGAGAAGAGGGCCATGACCACGCTGTTTTCTGGGCGCAAGGAGCTTGTGCTTTCGCGCAATATTGCGTGCGTGTTTTGCGAGCCGGTCGGCACCGAAAACCTCGCCACGAATTGGACCAACGAGCTTTCTGTCCGCTTCATCGGTCGAGCGGCGAAAAAGATCGAAAATCCTGCCGGTCTTCGTTCCAGGCGGTATTGCTGTTGCCACGAATGATCAGGTTGCCAGAGACATGCGGGAAAGTTACCTGCCCCTGCGCTCTTCTGGTCCGGTGATGACAAACGTTCCGGTCGCACGCGCGTAAAACTTTCCGCTTGGCGGCGGAGACGGTGCTTCCCCCCGCGCCATCGCTCGCAAATACTCGAGTCCACTGAGCCGGGTGCCCGCTTCGACGCCGAGTGCCGAGTCGAGCCATGTCACAGTTCTTGTGCGATCCATGCGCTTAAGATCTCTCGCGCAACGAACCGCGCTAGACAGGAGCCCTACTCTTCGCTGTGCTTGTCCTGGTCGGCAACGAACTCTTCTTCGGTTCTTGGTGTTGATTTTTTGGCTTCCTCTGAACCTTGGAAGTGCTGTTTGTCTTCTCTCAGGATCGAATTGTCCTCGGGCCTGAACTTCTTGTCGGTGCTCATGGCGTCGTGCGCCTGATGAAAGTGCGTTCCCTTTGGCATCTTGAGTCTCCATTTCGTGTTACTGTCCACTACCATGGGAGTACATGAATCATGCCCGGTCGATTTCCGAATTAGGTGTTCAGTTTTCGGTGGATTCAATCGAAACCCGATTCTAGATTCCGGCCCATGACAACTGCATCGCTACCATCTGCCGGCAAGATGTACCTGGCTCTGACTGAGCGCGACAATAGCTATGATGGCGTTTTTTTCGCTGCCATCAGGACTACTGGGATTTTTTGTCGCCCTGGCTGCCCGGCGAGAACTCCTCGACAGGAGAATGTAGAGTTCTATCCATCGGTCGGCGAAGCGCTAATTGCAGGGTACCGTCCATGCCTGCGCTGCAAGCCGATGCAGCCCGCGGGCGCGGCGCCAGCGTGGATACAGAAGCTTCTCGAGCGAGTTGAAGCAGACCAGTCCCGCCGATGGAAAGATTCTGACCTTCGTGAAGCAGATTTCGATCCGGCCCGCGTGCGACGATGGTTTCTCAAAAATCATGGTCTGACCTTTCAGGCATTCCAGCGTGCGCGTCGTCTTGGGCTTGCCTTTGGACAGATCCGCTTAGGGGAAAAATGGGAAGGTGCGGCGTATACAAACGGTTTTGAATCGACGAGCGGGTTTCATGACGCGTTCACAAAAACCTTTGACACCGCTCCCAACAAGGTCGACAAAGAGGCCAACGCTTCTCCTATCGTCATCGCTCGGCTACTGACGCCGCTCGGACCGATGATCGCCGGCGCGACCGATGAGGGCATTTGCCTGCTGGAGTTTGCGGACAGGAGAATGCTGGAGACACAGCTCGATCGCATCCGAAAAGCTTTCAGCAGCCCAACTGTGCCGGGCAGTAACGCTCATATCGACAGGCTGAAGCAGCAGTTAGATAGTTATTTTACCGGGTCCCTCCGCGAGTTCAGCGTGCTTCTTTGCTTTCACGGCACTGAATTTCAAAATGCGGCATGGACTCAGCTGCTCAAGATCCCATACGGGCAGACCATTAGCTACGAAGCGCAGGCGAGGGCGATGGGGCGCCCGGGTGCCCAGCGCGCAGTTGGCAAGGCGAACGGCGATAACCGCATGTCGATCATTGTGCCGTGTCACCGGGTGGTCAAGCAGAATGGCGACCTTTGCGGCTACGGCGGCGGACTTTGGAGGAAGAAATTTCTGCTCGATCTCGAAAGAGGACAGCGCGAGCTCGGAAGCTGACCCTTCAGCTCTGTGCCGGAGTTCCCGCCGCTTGTGCATCCGCATTGCCCTTCATCGACAGCAGTGCGAGGAGAATGGCACCACACGTGATCGCGGCATCGGCAACGTTGAACGTGTAAAAGCGCGCCGTTCCCAACCCTACATCGATGAAATCGACGACACCCTGTGACGAAAGAATCCGATCCGTCAGGTTGCCTAGCGCCCCGCCAGCAACGAGGGCCAGGGCTGCGGCAGACGCTGCAGAATCAGATGGCGTCCTCTTATAGAATACTCCCAGCACGACGAGAACAATTACCGCAATAACGGTGAATCCAACTCTGGAATAAGCGCCGAGACTCAGCCCCATAGCTGCGTACTTGTTGTACGCGAGCGTGAATCTGACAAAGTCGCCGATCACTTCGTGCGGCGTATACAAAGGCAGAAGGCGACTCTCTGCCATTCTTTTTGATGTGAAATCCGCGACGAGCACGAGCATGAGAAGGGGCCAGAAGGCTTTCGCTTTGGGAGACAGATAGGTCGCGGTATTTGTCATACTCGTCTCATATTAGTTGATTACCGAGCGAAACGTGACCGCGTCGTTACCAGATCGTGCGCCCTCCGTGACAGGGAATTGAGATCCTCATGAGATCTTAAATCCCACTTTTTCACGGAGTTTTTCTGTGATTCGATTTGTACGTTCCGGAGCGATTGCTCTTTTTACATCGGTGGTTCTTGTTTCGGCATCATCTGCCCAGACAACTGACCTTACAGGCGCGGGCTCGAGCTTCGCTTACCCCATCTATTCCAAGTGGGCCGCCATGTACGCCGAGAAAACCGGCGTCAAGGTGAATTATCAATCCATCGGCTCGAGCGGCGGTATTCGTCAATTGTCTGACCAGATCATCGACTTCGGTGCCACCGATGGTCCAATGACCAATGAGCAACTCGCCGCTGCCAAGGGCGGGCCGATTCTTCACTTCCCGACAGTGCTCGGTGGTGTGTCCGTTACATATAATCTTCCCGGCGTCGCTCAACCATTGAGACTGACTGGCGATGCGGTCGCAGGCATCTTCATGGGCAAGATCACGAAGTGGAACGACCCGCGAATCGCGTCTCTCAATCCTCGTGTCCGGCTTCCGGACATGGATGTGATTGTCGTGCATCGCGCTGATGGCAGTGGAACGACATTTATTTTCAGCGATTACCTCGCATCGGTGAGCCAGCCATGGCTGATATCTGTCGGGCGTGGTGCAACGATAGTCTGGCCGACCGGACTTGGTGCCAAGGGCAGCGAGGGTGTCGCCGGACAGGTCAGGCAAACACCGGGAGCTATTGGTTACGTCGAGCTATCGTATGCGAAGCACAACAATCTTCCCTCGGCACTTATCAGAAATGCGGCCGGCACATGGGTAGCCCCTACTCTTGAATCGGTGACCGCTGCTGCTTCCGCTGCTGCCAGATCACTTCCGAAGAACTCGGACTACCGAATTTCCATCGTGAATGCGCCGGGTAAGGATGCTTACCCCATCTCGTCCTTCACGTGGATCCTCATCTACCAGCACGCTGCAAATCCCGCAAAGCAGGCGGCCTTGTTAAACTTCCTGCGCTGGGGCTACAAGGACGGCGAATCGGTTGCGTCTTCCCTCGACTACGCGCCGCTTCCACCAGCGATGGTTCGACAGCTCGATATGAGATTGGCCTCTCTGGCATCAGGTCACTAAGCCATGAAGAAATTTTCGATTGTTTTCAGCACGGCCATGCTCGCAATGGCCCTGCTTCCCTCTGCTGGAAGCGCGCAGAACAACGCGGCACCTCCCGCTGATTCGACCAAGCCGGCTGAAAAACCCGCGTCGCCCGTAAAGCCCGCCGCACCAACTCTGGATTTTTCCGGAGTTGTCTTCGGCAACTACCAATACCAGGGTGCTGCAGGCGCCACCAAGGGCCAGAACAAGTTCGACGTCGAACGTGCGTATCTCACATTCAGGATGCCTGCAGGTGATCACGCCAGCATTCGCGTTACCGGCGATCTGTTCCAGCAGACGTCATCGCCGGGCGATGCGTACTACAAAGGGTGGGTACTGCGCGCCAAGTATGCGTACCTGCAATACAATTTTATCACCCCGGCGAAAAGCAGTGATTGGGGTGTGCTCGGACGCATTGGGCTCGTGCATACCATGTTCATCGACCACGAGGAAAACTTCTGGCCGAGATGGTTGTCGCTGGTCCCCGTTGAGCGTGCGGGATACTTCTCTTCGGCCGATGCCGGCATCGCCAGCATCGTATCTCTGCCGAACAAGTACGGAGAGCTCTATACTGCGGTCACGAACGGACCTGGGTATGCGTCGCGAGAGACTGACCGTTTCAAGGATTATCAGGCGCGGCTTACCGTTACGCCGCTCGCGGCAAGCGATCTCTCGTATCTGCGAACTTTCGCGGTGGATGGATGGCTATATCGAGGTATGATCGCAAGCAAGTTCGTGACGCCTGTTGCAGGTCAAGTCGGGCCTGTCGGCAGCGGACTAGATCGCAACAGGTGGGGTTTGTTCGCAGGTATTCGCGATCCGCGTTTGACTATTGGCGCTGACTACGCAAGCCGCACAGATGGTGGTGATACCGGCCTCAACACCGCGGCATCACCTCGCGGCGTCGCGGACAGCACCGGCCGACTCTACTCTGCGTACACAGTGATAAAACCTTTTCAGATTGCTGATGCGCATTCGACCATTCCGCTGGGAATTGTCGCTCGCTACGACAACGTCAAGCCCAATTCGGATGTCGATGCTCACTACAACATCTACATAGTCGGCGTCACGTGGGACTTATCGAAGAAGTCATCGATCTCGCTCGACTATCAGGGTCAGACGCGAACCGGTTTGACCGGCGTTCCAAGAACCCGGACTTACTTTCTCCACTGGGTCGCGAACTTCTAGCGCCTATGCCGACATAGTGCAGGGGGCGCAGGCTACTCGAACGAAACAGTCACCGATAATGGTGGCTGTTTTTGTTATATCTATGCGCACGGGCCCGAACCAGCCATCGTACCTTAACCGCGGATTACTTTTTCCCGCCATGGCTGGTGCGCCGAGTACGTTTTGGATAAAGCTCCATTGGTGTTGGACCTCTCATCATTCTCAGGGTACCCACATGAATCTCCGCCTCGCCTCGCTCACCGCCGGGCTTCTGATCGCCTCGGGCGCATTTCTGGCGCCGTCCGCGACATCCGCTCAGGCTACCGCAGCAACGTGCAAAGATGGAACTGCTTCGACTACAACCGGACGCGGCGCATGCAGCGGACACGGTGGTATCGACAAGAGCGCAACGAAAGCGGCAACGAAAGCCGCAAAGAAGGCAGAAAAAACTGCAGCGGCGGCAACGACGGCTGCAACGAGAGCGGCAGCTGCTCCCGTTAAGGTTGCTGTAGCGCTGACATGCGTTGATGGAACAACGTCACCGGGTGGACGTGGTGCCTGCTCTGGTCACGGTGGAGTCAACAGGGCCGCGACGAAGGCAAACACCAGCACAGTCAGAACCGAAGTAAAGGCTGCAAAAGGAGCGGCGAGCACGACAGCCGGAACCGAAGTTACGCTCACTTGCGCAGACGGGTCTATCTCTCACACCACCGGACGCGGCGCATGCTCCGGACACGGCGGCGTGAAGGCGGCTTCAACAACTTCGAAGACGACAGGAACACCGCTTCAGGTCCCCGCAACGGCAACTCCGCCTATGCCAACGCCCACGCCAACGCCGATCCCGGCACCTCGTACAACGAACAGGGTCGCAACTCCGCGCACTGCAGCAGCACCAGTGGATCGTGGAACACCGGGAGACGGCAAGGTATGGGTCAATACGTCGTCAAAGGTCTACCACTGCCCAGGTACGAGATTCTACGGAGCGACGAAGGCAGGTCAGTACATGACTGAAGCTGAAGCAAAGGCTTCCGGAGCTCGCCCGGCTTACGGCAAGGCTTGCAGCTGAAGCAACGTTTCGAGAGGACACGGCAAGCGCTGATTTGTTTTACGGCGCTATTGCTGTGTCCTCTCATTTTGCGTGGTCAAGCTGCCGAGGGTGATTGTGGTTATGACCGCTGGCCGGTCAAGATTATGCGCGACGACGATGCAAGCCAGGTTCGCCGAAGTGTGGTGCCGACAACGATCCGCGCTCTCGGACGAATTCCAATTCCGCAGGTCGCCTATCCGCGGAACAACCGCATTGCTCCCCATGAGCTTACGGTTTACAGAATCCGCGGCATCATCGAACACATATCCGTCGAGAACGATCATGACTGGCACCTGACCCTACGCGATCCAGCTGATTCTGCAGCGATCATGGTAGTGGAAATTCCTGACCCAGCCTGTGTGAGTGACTCAGCCTTAAAGGCGGATCTCGCCGAGGCGCGCCGCGTTCTTCACACAATTCCAAAGCACGGTTTCGCTGAAATCGACGGTGTGGGCTTTTTCGATTTCATCCACACGCAGCGAGGCAGAGCACGCAATGGCTTCGAGCTTCATCCGGTCCTTGTGCTTCGGCGGATACCAGCTCGTTAATCAACTGGTTGTAGTTGCGTCTCTCAGGATTTTTTCGGATCGCCGACGCCATCGCGATTGAGGTCGAGCGCCTCTCCAAAGGTTAGCGCTTCACGGCGAAGCTACTCTCCGATAGTGCGACAGGCATCGCTCCGATCCCTGCGAAACATGCGGCTGATAACATCGGCACTCAGCATTTTGCATCGTACAACACGACCTCTACGTCAAACTGATTTTTCCGATTCGGCTAACTGGTAGATCGCGTGCGCCCGTAGGAAGTACTTATTGGTGGCGAGGTCACGAACACTCTTGATCCCTAACGCGCTCCTCAACATTTCGGCGTCAGCATCAGAAACTCCTTGAAGCGCGCTAACCGGTTCCTTCAGTATCTCGGCAAGCGTTTTTTGTTCGTGTGCCTTGTCTACCGCGCTGTTGATATTCATAAAAGTCCGCCTCCAGGCATTGGGATGTTTTGCTCCATTCCATTCATTTAATATGCCAGACCAGCTTGTAGGCTTAGAACTCCATTCCGTGTCGACACTTCGTCGGTTAAATCGAAACAGCCACCTGTCGTGTCAGGTGGCTGTTTCGTAACTGCGCGGTCTCAAAGGTTTATAAAATGTCCAAGGGCAGAATCGACGCTAGTCGCGCCTGATTTCGTTCAGGAATCACTTGATCAACTGAGTTTCGGGCGAAACTCGGGAGTTGCGGACGCAAAATCACTGCGCCGATTATGGCGACGGGTTTCTGAGAGCTCATGGCCGGTGAACTTGTGTCGCCCATCCGTCGGGGCAAGCAGCGAATATGTCATTGTTGCGCCAGCGCGTCGGTTCGCCCTAACTTCGGGCTCCGGAAATCGGGGAGCTGCGATCATTAGCGATCAGGGACCGATTGGTGAGGTAGCGATGCGCAAAGCGCTCTGGCATATCCTGCCATTGATCCTGATCGCGTATTTGTGCGCGTACACGGATCGAGTGAACGTGAGCTTCGCAGCGGTACAGATGAACGTCGATCTCTCGTTCAGCGCAACGGTCTACGGACTCGGCGGCGGCCTGTTCTTCCTCGGCTATGCGCTGTTCGAAATTCCGTCGAACATGATGTCCGTGCGCTACGGATCGCGCAAATGGCTCGCTCGTATCATGATCACGTGGGGCCTCTTATCGGCGGGAATGATCTTCATTCGCACGCCGGCGGAGTTCTACGTCATGCGCTTTCTGCTGGGCGTGGCGGAAGCGGGGTTCTATCCCGGCGTCATCTATTATTTCGCTTCTTGGTTTCCCGTTTCGCATCGGGGACGCGCGGTGAGCCGCTTCTATGTCGCTGCGCCGCTTGCCTCGCTCCTGATGGGCGGAATTTCAGGATCGCTGCTAGGTCTCAACGGTCTTGCCAACATGCGCGGCTGGCAATGGCTATTTCTCGCGCAGGGACTGCCATCGGTGTTCGTCGGGTTGATCATTCTTCGTTTCCTGCCCGATAAGCCAGCCAGCGTGACATGGCTCACTACCGAGGAAAAAGCGTGGATCGATGGCGAGCTGGCCCGCGAGGCCGCGCTGATCGGCGAGCCGCCAGCGCACAATGTGCTTGCGTCGCTTGCCAATCCGAAGGTGCTGTTGCTGTCTGCTACCGGATTTCTCCATATCGGCGTGATGACAACCGTCATCCTCTCCGCTCCTCTCATGCTCATGGCGCTGACAGGTTTTGATACTCAGCATGTCGGGTACGTTGTCGGAGCAGGCGGCGTGCTCGGTGCAGTCATGATGCTGGTTGCCGGTAACTACGCCGACTGGCGCGGGGATCGTTTTCTCAATGGCTTCTGGCTCTCTATAGTTATGTCAGGCGCACTTCTCGCGCTTGCGATAGCGCCGTCGCGAATGATAGTGATCGGTGCTTATCTGACGTTCGCCGCAACCTGCTTTACGATCTCTATGTTAGTCTCGTCGGGCTGGGCAGAAGTCCTGCATGTTCGCGAATTAGCGATCGGCTCGGCCGCAATCAACAGCTTGTGCAACCTTGGCGGATTCGCGATGCCCTTTGCATGGGGAGTGGCCCGCGACGTAACCGGAGGGTTTGCTGCTGGCTTGAGTGCGTTGACGATTCTTGCGCTCGCATCGGCTGCACTGACGATGCGGGTGCGGGCTGGTGTGCGCGGCAGACGGCCTGCCGCTGCGATCGCAGTCGTACTTGCATCCGCGACTTGATCACACGCGGAGATTTTGTCGGGTTTTGCTGGCAACGAATTTCTAGAGAGCAAAATGGTGGTCAGCATATCCAAGATGAATCACAACTGCCGTTTTTTCGTAACTGCGTGGTCTCAAAGATGTTATGAAATGGCCAGGGGCGGAATCGAACCGCCGACACGCAGATTTCACAGACGGACACCGACTTTGCGACAGATTGTTTGCGCTTCGGGTTGTTTGCCGTAGCTGCTGAAATCGAAGACGCTGCGACCGCGTTCATTGCAGTTGTTTGCTTCAGTTTCGGTCGTAATCGGACGTTCCATCACATTCCGTCAGAATTTGTGGAAATTTTTTTCGGCCTTCGCGATTACTTGTCGCTTCAACAAACCTGAGGACTTGAGACACTCTGTGAAGCCAGAGGTCGACAAGGACCGGCTATTTTTTTTGCGGAGCAGTCGGACGGGGCCGGCTCGAATGACGTTCCGCAACACGCCAGCCAATTGGGGTTTTCACCCAGATATCCGTGATCTGGAATTGTGCGGTGAGATCGTCTCCATTGAGGTTGGCAACCTGGCTGAAAAGCATCAACACCACCGCCGTTTTGCCGTAAACGTGCACCTTGATGTCGTCGATGTTGTAAGACTTCGTATCGTATGCCGCGAGATTTTTGAGCCAGCCTTCGCGCGGCATCGTCATGATGGTGCCTCCCTGTACACCGGCACCGAGAAAGTATCCATCAGCCAGAAAGTGCGACATCGCCGGCACATCCTTCGCCTGAATAGCGGCTGCCCATTCCTTCTCCAGAGCTATGATCTGATTTTCAGTTGACGCCGGACTTGATGCCAAAGCGACAAAACCGGACTGGGTTACGACAACGCCGCTTGCGAGCAGCAGCAATCTGGAGATCATTGGAATTCCTGTGATGGGCTTGGCGGGGCACGACTTCAGTCAGTTGGTAAACTACCTCTTGCGTGGTGTCGAGGTTCTCGCAGAGATGCTTGTATGCGACAATAGCTGCCAACCAGGGCAACCATTAAGCATGTGAATTATGGGACCTGTTTGCGCAACTGACCGCGCCCCCGAAGTAGAAGCCTTTTACCTCGGCGTGCTTCAGCAGATAACCAATTTGAGGACTTTTTCAGGACTTTAATACGAAACGGCCACCGAACATCGTGGCCGTTCTTTCGTAACTGTGTGATCTCCAAGCGGTTATATAAATGGCCAGGGGCAGAATCGAACTGCCGACACGCGGATTTTTTCAGAGACCGACACCGAGATTGCTTAGCGTAGTTCTAGCTGTCGTGAGTTCGCGCTAACACAGTGTTCTATAATTGTGGGTCTTCTCCCGATCGAGTGGGTAAATGTGTGCTGAATTCGGGTTGAAGACGAGGCTGACACAGCAAGGAATTAAGGGCTTGCGGGTATCGGCGAAGGACGCATCATCATCGGATGCCAAAACGTCACCGCAAGCACCGCCTCTGGGATCTTTACCGATTCCCGGGATTTCGGCCCAGTGCGACGATCAAGGGGATTTTCGGTGATCCGGGTGCGCGGGTAATCGCGCTCACGCGCCGCCCAAAAAAACACTCTGCGGATGTTGCGGGCTTCCCACCAGACATGGTACGATCGGAAGACACGCCGCGTGCGGGATCTCTCGTGTGGCGACCGCCGGATCTACCTCGACCTGGAAATTCGCCGGGTTCTTTGTCGACGCTGTGGCACGGTGAAGCAGGAGCGACTCGACTTTCTCGCGGACAATCCCTTCTACACCAAACGCTTCGCCTTCTTCGTCGGCCGACGTTGCCGGGCGTCGACGATTCAGGATGTAGCGCGGGAGACGCACCTGAACTGGAAGACTATCAAGGCGCTCGAGATGCAGTACATGCTGGAACAGCTCAGGCGCTCCGGCACGCCGGGGCCGCGGGTGATCGGACTCGATGAAGTATCGATCCGGAAAGGTCACACGTATCGGATCATCGTGAGCGACCTCGTCCGCCGGCGGCCGATCTGGTTCGGTGGAACCGATCGCTCGGAGGCGAGCCTGGATGAGTTCTTCAACTGGCTGGGCCCAAAGAAGAATGCGCGTGTCGAGCTGGCGGTGATGGACATGTGGAAAGCGTTCTCAAACTCAACGAAGAAGAATGCTCCGGCAGCGAGGATTCTGTTTGACAAGTTTCACGTAATGAGGCACCTGAGCGATGCCCTCGATAAGGTGAGGAAGAGTGAGTACAAACGGCTCTCTGGCCGCGACCGCCGCTTCATCAAGGGTCAGAAGTACACGCTTCTGTCGCATCGCGAGAATCTCACGCTTGAAGGACGGCAGTCGCTCAAGCTGTTACTCGGTGCCAACAAGCGGCTCAACACTGCGTATATGCTGAAGGAATCCTTCGGCCAGCTATGGGATTATCAACGCGAGGGCTGGGCACGGCGGTTCTTCGATCAATGGTGCTCGTCGCTGAAGTGGCAACGGCTCAAACCATACGAAGAATTTGCCGGGCTGATCGAGCGACACTGGGATGGCATCGCTGCTTATTGCGAGCCTCGGAACAAGGTGTCGCTGGGATTTGTCGAAGGCTTGAATACCAAGATCCGAGTCCTTCAACGCCGAGCCTACGGGCTGCGCGATCCTGAATATCTACGGCTCAAGATACTGACATGCATGCTTCCTGAAATCTGACAATCGTCCCAAAATCACCCACTCAGTTGGGAGAAGAGCCTTTTATTTGTTTGACTGAAGCGTTGCCGTTTGGGACGAGGGTTGTGTTTTTGATGGCCGTTCCGAGCAGTTGGTCCGTGTATAGGCAGTTGCTGTTGTCTCTGATCCGTGGCCGTTCAGCGCGCCTGATGCGGGTTCATGTGGTTCGCTCGG
>JANYKY010000358.1 GCA_025357975.1 Gemmatimonadaceae bacterium | reverse complement strand
CTGCTCGTTCTCGGTTACGTTGTCGCCAACTGCCTTGAACCAGGTCGATACTACCGACTCGGTGCCCTCCGCCTGCCCCACCGGAACGGTCACGTCCACAAGACTCGCCATTGTGTATTCCTTAGGCTTCGAGGACTTCGGTCATGCGTTGCGCGATCGATTCAACGGTCGGCACGACTGCATCCATGAGCCCGAAATTGTGCGGCACCGGAACATCCGGAATAGCGAATCTCTGAATTGGCGCATCGAGATTGAAAAACGCTTCCTGCGCAATCACCGCCGCGACTTCCGCTCCGAAACCGGCGGTAAGTCCATCTTCGTGCACGATGAGACACCGACGCGTGCGGCGTACCGACGCAAGAACGCCTTCCTTGTCCCACGGTGAGATCGTCCGCAAGTCGATGACTTCTACCGACTCACCAATTTTTTTCGCAGCGAGCTCACAACGCTCGACCATCGCGCCCCATGTGACAACCGTCATTGAATCGCCGGCTACGGTGATCCGCGCTTTCCCCAACGGAAGCACGTAGTCATCACCGGGATATGGACGTCGCGCCCACGGGCTGTCGAGCAGATGCCGATGCTCGAAGAAGATTGTTGGGTTATTGCTGCGCAGCGCGGCGCGAAGGAGTCCTACCGCATCTTCCGCATTTGACGGAAATACCATCTGCCACCCGATCGCGTGCGCCCAGAGAACTTCACCCGACACGCTGTGCCACGGGTCACCAACTTTCGCGAAACCACCGGGCATTCTGACAACGATTGGCGCAGCAAACCTGTTGGCGGTTCGCCAGCGCATCGTACCGCAGTTGTTGAGTTGTTCGGTTGCGGGATCCGCGTATTTTCTGAACTGGATTTCCGCGACCGGCATCAGGCCCGCGATGGCCATACCAACGGCGCGACCGATGATCCCCTCTTCCGAAAGGCTGGTGTCGAACACCCTCTTGTCGCCGAATGCATCCTGAAGTCCCATCGTCGCGGCGTGTACTCCGCCCTTCGGCCCAATGTCTTCACCGAACACGAGTACCTTCGGGTTCGTTTTCAGCTCATACTCGAGTGTCCTGCGAATCGCCGTCAGCATGTTGGTGCGCTGCGCCTCGGGAGACGCGATGTCACTGCTTTTCGGAAACTTGTGCCCACTCACGGCGAGCCCGCCGGCCTTCTGCACATCGAGCCTTCCATCGGACGCAAATTCAGCAAAGCGATAACGCGTGATCATCGATGGATCAGGCTCGGGGCGGTTTATCGCGCCATCCAACGCAGTCGCCACATCTGCATTCACCTTCACTTCGAGCTGCGCCCACTCCTCGTCCGACATCATGCCCGGAACGAGATACGCCTTGAGTTTTGGCAGCGGATCGCGTACCTGCTCATCAGCGATGCAGTCTTTTGACTTGTAGGCCTGGGTATCCTGACCCGAATGGCCGCACAAGCGCGGAACTTCCAGCCGCAAGAGCGCAGGACCATTACCGGCCCTGACGTACTCCGTCATCTCCTCGAACAACGCTGCTGCCTCCGCCGGGTCGGTACCGTCACCTTCGCGGATGTGCAGATTCCTGAATGAGGCGAGGTTCGCCGCAATGTTGCCGCCCGGCGTCTGAAGCTCGCTCGGGACCGAGATGCCGTAGCGATTGTCTTCTATATAGAAAAGAATCGGCAGCTTCAGGGTCGTCGCGATCGTCAAGGCGGACCAGAATCCATTGGTAGCTGCAGATGCTTCTCCACCAAGCACGACGGCAATCGAACGTTCCCATGAGGAATCTTGGAGAACGTCCCTGTGATACGTGATCGCCTGCGCCCAGCCAACCGAGGGGGTGTACTGCGAGCCCACATCCCCGGACATCGGGAGAACCATCGGGCCGTCGCTGTTCGGAAGATTACAGACGACTCCAATGTCACGGCCGTCGCTGAACCCGCCCGACTTGCGAAGAGGGCCGGCGAAAGCGTCCTCCAGCGTTAAACCGAGAGTCAGAAGCAGCGGCCTGGACCGATAGTACGCTCCTGCCGCATCGTGCTTGCCGTCCAGCAGACTCCCAAGAATGATTTGCGCGAGATCATGTCCACGTGCAGAAAACTGGTAGACGACCTTTTTTTCGGGGAGAAGCGTGGATTCTTCGGTATCGTCGAGACCTCGCGACGCAAGAAGAAGGTAGGCGATCCGTTTCCAGTCGAAGCGCGGGTTCACCGCAGCCGTTTGTGACTGTTTGGAGTTCGAAGTTATGGTGCCGGTCATTCTCTCAATGCTCGCGGGGATCAGGAAATAGAACGCGAAAGTTACTCACTGCAGCTAGCCGAAGAAGGTGAATCCATCACCCGCCATTGTCTTCAACAACGGACTCGGCCGATATCGCTCCTCGCCGTAGAATTCCTGGAGGGCGGTTAGCCATTTTACCGTTTCATCGATGCCGACTTCGTCCGCCCACGCGAGCAGGCCTTTCGGATAGTTCACGCCGAGGGTCATGGCTCGATCGATGTCCTGCGCACTCGCAACACGGTAGTAGAGGGCGTCTGCGGCCTGATTGATCAGCATGGACAATATTCGGCGGAAGATCAGGTCGCCGAGGTCTTCGTTCTTCGTCGGCTCGGGCCTCACCGCACCACTACTATAGTCATAGTATCCACGGCCGGTTTTTTGTCCCAGGAATCCGGCGTCGCTCAGCTGTTGCTGAGTCAGGGTTGGCTTGAACCGCGAATCGTAAAAGGTTGCTTCGTAGACGCTCTTTGTCGCGGCCAGGTTGATGTCGTTTCCGATGAAATCCATCAATTCAAACGGGCCCATCTTAAATCCGCCCAGATCGCGCATCGCCCAGTCAATCGTTGGCATGTCGGCGATTCCCTCTTCGTAAATACGAAGCGCTTCGCCATAAAACGGGCGCGCGATGCGATTGACGATAAAACCCGGCGTGTCCGAAGCTCGAACAGTCGATTTGCCCCATGCGTCGATCAGCGATTGAACTCGGTCGGTAATCGCTCCGTCGGTCGCCAGTCCCGGAACAATTTCCACGAGCCGCAGGAGAGTTGGGGGGTTGAAGAAGTGCACTCCAAGGACTCGACCGGGCCGCTTGCATGCGCTGCCGATTGCCGTGACTGAAAGGGACGATGTATTCGTCGCCAGAACGGCATCGGGCTCTACGATTTCCTCCAGAGTCGCAAAGAGACTTCGCTTTATGTTCAGGTTTTCGACGATGGCTTCGATCACCAGGCCGCAGTCCGCGAGGGCACCGAGCCCGCCCTCCGCAGAGTCCCCGACGACTGGCGAAATTCGCGTCCTGATCTCCCTGCGCACCGCATCCGTGATTCGACTCTTTTCAACATTTCGCGCCAGGTTCTTCTCGATTCCAGCAAGTCCCTTGTCGATAGAGGCCTGTTGTGTGTCGAACAGAACCACCCGATGTCCGTATGTCGCCGCGACCTCTGCGATTCCGCTTCCCATCGCGCCGGCTCCAATTACGCCGACTGCCATTTCCTTGCCGAATTCCTTCGCCATCATTCGCCCCTGAATTCGGGTTTTCTCTTTTCGCGGAACGCCGCGACCCCTTCTTCGAAATCGCGCGTGCGCCCTGCTTCCCGCTGCAACTGCTCTTCGATATCGAGTTGTTCCTCAAGACTGCGATGGAAGGATGCGTTGAGCGCCCGTTTGGTGTAGCCGAGTGCTTTCGTTGGCATGGCTGCGAGCTGCAGTGCGAGGTTCATCGATTCGGTTGCGAGTGAATCCGCCGGAACGACCTTGTAGATCATTCCGATGTCAGCGGCACGCTGCGAGGTAATTTTTTCGCCCGTCATCATCAACGCTGTAGCCATCGGCATTCCGATCGCCCGCGGCAGGAAAAAAGTGCCGCCGCTGTCGGGGATGAGTCCGATCTTTGAAAATGATTGAATGAACGTCGCGTTTTCCGACGCGATGACGATGTCGCAGGCGATCGCAAGATTCGCCCCTGCGCCTGCAGCAACACCATTCACTGCACAAATGACCGGCTTCTCGATTTTTCTCAGAAGGTCGATCAGGGGATTGTACGTTTGGCGAACGGCAGCGCCGAGATCGAGCTTCCCTTCGACGGCGGGTGGGACGTCGGACAGATCCTGGCCAGCGCAGAATCCACGGCCAGCGCCCGTGAGGAGAATGGCGCGAACGCTGTGATCCGCGCGCGCCGCACTGAGAGCATCACGGACCTCGAGTGACATGGCGAGTGTGAAGCTGTTGAGAACGTCCGGACGGTTGAGCGTGATCTTCATCACGCCAGCGGTGGTCTCGACCGTAATGAACTGGAAGTCCAACTCTATTCTCCGTTCTGAGTGCATGCCGATTCTACGGTGAAGCTATTTCTCATCGTCGCTGATGAAAAAAACCGGAACTCCCTATGGAGCTTCATCCTCTTCGCGGGACGAGCTGCCTCCGTATTCCGTGTTCTTGCGGCTGCCTTTCTTTGGCGCCAAGCCTGGCGAGCGCTTCGATGCGGTGGGCTTCGCCTTTACGGGCTTGCTTCCCGGTTTTCCTTCATTCCACACATCGCTTTTTCTTTTTCGTCCGCCTTTACCGCCTCTCATGGCAACTCCGCTGTTCGGAAGAAAATCCTCGCACCGATTCGACTGACTCGCACGCACAGCTCAGAGTTTCTGATCCTCTCAGCAGGCTAACATCATCGGCCGTCTCGTTCCCTTTTCGCCGATCAATAAACAAACGGGATCAGCCGGCGGGTGTGAGCTGCGTATGCTGAATAGCCAGCAAACGCGACCTTCAGGAGTTTTTCTTCCGAGAGAATTCGAATCACAGTCGTGACTGTGGCGATTGCCGCCAGAAGCAACGAAATGAGACTCGGCGCGGCGCCTTGTGTGAGCACGCCCGTCCATACAAAGATCAACACGGCCGCATAGATCGGATGCCGCCAGTAGCGGTACGGACCGCTGGTCACGAGACCTCCCTGTGTCGGATTGGCAGCCGCGTGAAAGCTGCGAAGTCCGAAAGTGAGGCGAGCCCAGATCATCAGCAAGGCAGCGGCAACCTGAATCGCCATCCCTGTCGTAACCCTGGAAAAAAACGTGTGCTGAAAAACCAGGGTGGCGACAACCACGACAAGGATCACAGTTGCAATAACCGAGTTCGTACGAGGATTCATCCGCGAAAGCTACTCGGCCGTGGTGGGATCGATGCTCGTTCCGATCTCCATCACCCGGTCAGCCGGGAAACCACCCTGACGCGCATGCTCGCGTACCATCTCTTCATTTGGTGCGCTGTAGATGCAATAAATACCATCGCTGGTGACGTAACTCTGCACCCACTGAATCTGCGGCCCCATCTCGTTCAAGACGCTGCAGGATTTCTGCGAGATTGCTTTGAGATCATCGGCAGAAAGATTGCCCGCGCCTGGAATGTTGCGCTCGATGAGATACTGCGGCATGGAAGCCTCCAGAGGGAGAAGGAAATGGAAGACAATTGGATCGCATTGAGTGCGACCCCTTTATGTTGCTGAATCGACGCGAAATTCGCTAGTTGGGCGATGCGAGCGGGCGACTTGGAAGCGACGTGGACGCGCGTCGGTGCACGTCAGATCACGTCAGGTGTTGCCGGCTACTGTTGACGCGCTTCCCACGGGTCTGCATTGTAGTGCGATAACAACCCCACAGGAGGCACGATGCACGCACATTCCCACAGCCGTTACCTGACTGGCTTGCTCTTAGCAGCTGCTGTCTCAGCAGGCGCTTTGCCGCGTACCATCAGCGCCCAAGGCATAGCGCTGTCACCGGAGCTGACATTAGCCAAGGCGGCACTCGCCAAGTACGCCGATCCAATTGCCGCAGTAAAAGACGGGTACTACTCGACGGTCGCTTGCATTGATTTTCCGAAAGGCGCGGTTGACGGACCCGTAACCTATGCTCCGGGAGCGATGGGCATTCACTTCCTCAACCCCGCAAACATTGGCCCCAAGCTCGACCCAACCAAGCCGCAGGTGCTGATTTATGAGCCAGTTGGCAACAAGCTCGTTCTCACGGCAGCCGAATGGTTGATGCCTGTTGCCGCGTCGGGCGGAGTTGCTCCCGTCATTTTCGGCCAGACGCTCACAGGCCCGATGAACGGCCACGAGCCAATCATGCCGGCGAGCCTCACGCACTATGATCTGCACGTTTGGCTCTGGAAAAACAATCCGCGCGGGATGTTCACGTCCACCAACTCAGCTGTGCATTGTCCTGTCGGTGGGACTTACACCGTCGCGTTGGGCGAGCATCACCACTAGCTCCGAGTAAAGCCGGAAGTTTTTAACAGCGATGCACAGGCGAATTAGACTAATCTCATCTGTGCATCGTCACCTGGGCCATCGCTGTTAATCGCTTTTGTGGTTCGCGCTCAGACCCGTGCACCGAACAGGTGACCGGAAAGGGCCGACACCGCCATCGCAAGCGCTCCCCAGAACATCACGCGGAGCGCGCCTCGCCGGAG
Source organism: Gemmatimonadaceae bacterium (assembly GCA_025357975.1). Classification (GTDB taxonomy): domain Bacteria; phylum Gemmatimonadota; class Gemmatimonadetes; order Gemmatimonadales; family Gemmatimonadaceae; genus UBA4720. Next base: position 6,529 of record JANYKY010000358.1, on the reverse strand, counting down.
ATTTGCACCGCCAACGCGTGCTGCAAGCGCACCTAGCACTGCGAGCAGACCAAGAGCGCTCGCAATCACAACACGGCTGACGAGCTCTGGCGGTACAAACGCGGCGACAGCCACAGGTAAAACTGCTCCAGCAGCGAATGTCACGGCTGAGGTCAGCGCCGCCTGTAACGGCCGCGCGGTCATTATTTCGGAAAGTCCAATCTCGTCACGGGCGTGGGCCCCGAGCGCGTCTTTATCCATGAGCTGTTCGGAGACTTGCTCAGCAAGGTCTGGCGTCAGCCCTCGACCAACGTAAATCGCCGCCAACTCGGCCTTTTCTGACAAATAATCAGAGGAGAGCTCGCGGCGCTCGCGCTCGAGATCAGCATTCTCGGTATCTGCCTGTGAGCTGACCGACACGTACTCGCCCGCCGCCATCGACATCGATCCCGCCACAAGTCCAGCGACACCGGCGACAAGAATCGCCGAGCGCGATGTTCCGGATGCAGCTACTCCGACAACAAGACTGGCGGTCGAGATCAGCCCGTCGTTGGCACCAAGAACTGCGGCACGGAGCCAGCCGATTTGTCCGCTCCGATGACCCTCATCCTGGCGCCAGAACACGCTTCAAGACTGCGTTGTGGAAGGGGCCGGCCGCTCTGACGATATAACGAGCTTGAATCCGTCAGGATCATGGAGCCTGAACACTCTCGATCCCCATGGCGTATCCGCAGGCTCAGCTTCGAGACGTCCACCCGCCGCCTTGATGCGTGCGGCGATCGCGTCGATATTCTGGGCAGTGGTGATTTGAACCGACATTCCCACCCCTTTTTGGCGAACGATTCCTTTCGCGCCATTGTCCTGACTAAGCAGAATTTTGGCGGAGCCGCCGGCCATCGATACCGCACGCAGCTCGCCTTCTCTCTCGACCTGCATTTCAACGGTAAAGCCCAGAACGTCCCGGTACCAGACCATGCTCGCCCGCGCATCTTTCACGGTGAACGATGCCGACAGGCTGGTGCCGATGAGCGAGTCGGTGCTGGCGCCAGGCTCAGGCTTGTTTGTGTTCATGATTCCTCGTAGCGGTTGGGTGCATATCGCGAGGCGAGCAAGCCGGTTGCCTCGTCCAGGTCGATCGACTCGACAAGTACGGCCTCCTCTCCATACGGAAGATATGCCTGACAGTCGCCCGAAGGCGCGATGAGGCTCGTTGCCGCTTCCTGAAACTCGAGCGCGTAGTTCACACTTGCAAAATAAATCGTGTTTTCCCTGCTGCGCATCATCATCGCCTTCTCGTAATAGGGCGAATCTGCGGCGCCCCACACGGTCAGGCGCACGCCCTTTTTTGTCGAACCGGTATGCTGTGGGTGGAATACTATCTTTGCGCCGCGCACAGCCGCCCACCTTACCGTCTCGGGATAGCGCCAGCCTTCGTGACAGATGGCCACCCCGAATTTCACGCCCTTTATCTCGAACATCCGGCGCGTAAATCCAGGCACATAAAAACGATCTTCGCTCGGATCGAGTTGGTTCTTTGTCTGGTAGCCCTGAACAGTGCCGTCAGCATCGATCACATACGAGACGATCTGGTGACCATCCTTCGAAATGTTTTCCATTCCGATGATGGTGGCAATCGAATGCTCGCGCGCAGATTGCGCGACGCTTTGCAACGCCTGCTCCTGATGGGCCCGGTCGAATGCAAAGACTTCGAAATCCTGACCGCGCAGACCCGGGAGATAGGCCTCGGGAAAACAAATTATTTCAGCGCCGCGGGAAGACGCGTCTTGTTGAAGCCTGAAGATCCTGGCCAATCCATCCTCGAGACTGGAAGCAATCCGAGGGGATGCCAGCGCAACGATCATCGTGCGGGCCGGCCCCACGGGCCCTAGCGTTTGCGCCTCACTGCCGGCGTATCCCAGAATGAAAACTCCGGCACTGCGCACACTCCTTCGAGGTCGCCGACTCGCTCACGAAGAAAAATCTGCGCATCGGAGATCGCACCGTTGTACACGGACGGAGCGATTTCCCTGATGAAGAACTCGAGGACCAGCCCAGCTTTCAGGTCGCCGATGTCCTGATCGAGCTCATCCTTGAAATAACGCCGTATCGATGCAATGGACTTCTTCGTTGCATCCTCGGCGAGCGAAATATTCATGTCTTAATTCTAGTCCAGAGCCTGCGTGCGAGCTTAAAGTCACAATTCTTTTACGGCAGCAGGTACCGCGCAGAATGAGCGCCTGATAGTGCCCCAGGCCAGTCGAAAACGTTGAAGTTCACAATCTTGCGTCGCAGATTGGCGAATGGAAATTGCGCAGGCCGAAGCACGCGTCGAAGCCCACAGCTCCGCACTCCGAAAGGAGCTCGGGGTTCGCGACCTCGTGCTCACGCAGATCCTCTTCATTGTTGGTCTCGCGTGGATCGGGGTCGCGGGGAAGCTCGGGCCGTCGCACGTAATACTGTGGCTGCTGGCAATCGCCCTGTTCTACCTGCCGTCTGCCGCCGTCGTGATCTATCTAAACCGGCTGATGCCTCTCGAGGGCGGTTTGTATCAATGGGCAAAGCTCGGCTTCAACGAGGCCGTTGGATTTATCCTCGCGTGGAATCTGTGGCTGTACGTCGTCGTAAACACCTCAGAGATTGGACTGCAGAGTGCAACGTACCTGGCCTATGCGCTGGGTCCGAGTGCAGCGTGGATGACGAAAAGCACGTGGTTTGTCGTTGTTGCGACGATCGCCATACTCACGTTGCTCGTAGTTGTTTCGATCGTTGGACTGTCCGTGGGGAAGTGGGTGCACAACGCAGGTGGAATCATGATGCTGCTGATCTTTGGCGCGCTGCTGCTATTGCCGATTATCAGCGTCCTGACGGGACACCTCCACGGGTACCATCCTCTTCGCTCTGCGGCCCCACCATTCTCGCTTTATACCGTCAACATCCTCGCCAAGATGGGCTTCGGAGCCTTGGGCGGGTTCGAGTACGTCGCGATTCTTGCCGGAGAAACTCGAGCTCCAGCGAGATCAATCACCCGCTCCGTATGGATCGCGGCACCCGTAATCGCAGTCATGTTCATTCTCGGCACGAGTACAGTCGTCGCATTCATACCGGCCAATGACATCGACTTGATCGGGCCGATGCCGCAGGTACTTCGTGTTGGCTTCGCGCCATTCGGAATCGCCACCCAGCTTGTAACCCTCGCGATCGTAATGTCGCTCGGTATTCGCGTGGCGCAGGCCAGTGTGAATTTCACCGGGATAACTCGGCTTCCCATGGTGGCGGGCTGGGACAGACTTCTGCCGGTATGGTTCACGCGGCTTCACGAGTCGTATCGAACGCCGGTGAACTCGATTTTGATGGTCGGCGTGACTTCGCTGGTCATTGCGATGCTCAGCCTCATCGGCGTTGGTCAGGCCGAATCGTTCCAGCTGTTGTTCAACGCGGGCGGGACATTCTATGCCTTGACCTACGTGGTCCTGTTTGCAATTCCGATATTCGGCCTTCGGGGACTGAAGCCACGACCGCCGTTGTGGCTGCGCATTGCATCGTTCTCCGGTCTTATTATGACCCTGGGATACGTTGTGCTCGCCGTTTTTCCAATCATCAAGGTCGCAAGCGTGGCTTCATTCGCGCTCAAGATCTCGCTGTTGATCGTCGGCGCGAATGTTCTGGGTGCGTTGATATTCCTGAGTGCCCGTCGGCCGCGGAGCGTCTGATCCGGCTTTCGGGCACCGCCGCGCTAATGGCTAGCGCTTCGATCCGCGCCCTGCCGGCATCAGCTCTCGCAGGCTGACGACTTCGGCGATCATTGCGGACATGAGCGTTGGTTCAAGATCTGGCGCAAACTGCGATGAGTGGAGAGACGGCAACGGTACTGCGGATTTTCCGGCAGCAGCAAACTTGCCGGGGTCCACTGCGCCAACGCGCAGCATCAACGTCGGGACTCCGGAGCGCGCATACTCCGAGAAATCCTCGCTGACCATTTCGGGTGGCGTATCCACGGCTTTGGATGAGCCCATTTCGCGAATCAGGGCGGCCGATACGCGGCGTGTCATTGCTGAATCGTTAACCAGCGCGTCTGCAGTTTGAAGCACATCGATTTGCGGTTCCCGCGGCGCTCCCGCAGCCAACGCCTCGGCTTTTACAATGCGCGAAATGGCGCTCAACAAGTGCTGGCGAACCGGCGTGGTGAAAGAGCGGACCGTCAGCAACAGCACAACCTCATCAGGAATGATGTTGTTTTTTGTCCCGCCATGAATCGATCCAACTGTCACGACAGCCGGGTCGAACGGCGACGTCTCGCGGGAAACGATGGTTTGTAGCGCAAGTACGGTTCGCGCGGCGATCACGATTGGATCGATCGTAACTTCCGGGCGCGCTCCGTGCCCTCCACGCCCAAAGATTCGAATCGTCACGGCGTCGGCATTCGTCAGAATCGGTCCCGAATGAAACCCGACGATTCCAGCAACTCCACGCGCGTCGTCATGAACCGCGAGTGCGTAATCAGGTTTGTGAAACCGCGTTAGCAGACCATCCGCGATCATTGCTTTTGCGCCTGCCCCGGTCTCCTCGGCCGGTTGGCCGATCAACATCAGCGTGCCGCTCCACGCTCCACGATTCCCTGCCATGATGCGGGCTGTTCCAATCCATGCCGCCATATGAAGGTCATGCCCGCAGGCATGCATGACCGGAATGTCTGCTCCGCCCGCATCCTTCGTGTGCACTGTGCTTGCGAATGCCAGTCCCGTGTTCTCGGCGACGGGAAGAGCGTCGAGCTCCGTGCGAAGCATCACCGTTGGACCCGCGCCGTTCTTGAGGATTCCCACAACACCGGTGCCACCCACTCCGGTCGTGACCTCGTATCCGAGCTGCTTGAGCTCCGAGGCCATTTTTGCGCCCGTTTCAGTCTCATGAGACGATAACTCCGGATGCTGATGGAGATCGCGATACAGTGCTTCCGACCTCGCGTATACAGCCTGAACCTCTGCTGAGGTGCCGGACTTCGCTTGAGCAGATAGCGTTGCAGCTACCAGAAACGGAAATCCACATAAGACGCGGGCGCGAAAAGTAATGTTCATGGGTTTGCTGAATGGTGAAGGCACACGGTACGACACACCCACAATCGCCGCACGTTAGTTACAGTGCAAATTGGTGTGAGACAGCCATTCAACCGCACGCAAAATACGCTGGCCGTTCAGGGCCGCAGAAGCTCATGAATGACTGACCACGACACACCAAATCGGTCGCGCAGCATGCTGAAACGACTCGCAAAAAAAGTTTTCGCCATGGGCATGAATACTTCGCCGCCCTCTGCGAGCAGCGCATGCACCCTCTCGGCCTCTTCGGCGGAGTCGAGCGACAAGTACAGATAAACGCTGCGCATCTTCTCGAATATTGTCCCGGGGACATCATTGCCCAGCAGCACCGTGTCCCCGATTTCCATTCGGGCATGGATCACGGCATTGCTCGCGTCCGCCGGCGCGTCGGGCGCCTCATTCTGCGTCATTATCATCGCGATCTTGCCGCCGAGGTGCTTTTCGTAAAAGCGGAATGCCTCTTCGCAATTTCCGCCGAAATTCAGCTGCGTATAAAGCTTCATTGTTTCTCCGGACTATTTATGGTGTCACGCAATGCTGTCGAACGTGACGACCTGCTGAACGGCATCGAGGGGCTTCTTCTCAGACGCATCTCCCAACAGTGCTACCGCGGTTCCAACTGCAAAAAACTCGATCGCATTCGCGCCCCATCCCCAGTTGGACTCCTCGACGCGCGCCCCCACTACGCCAATCGCTCCACTCTTCAAAGCCTCAGCCTGCATCCGCTCGAGGGCCAGCTCGCGCGCCGCGTATGTCGCTTCGGTGTAGACCTTCATCTCCTGATTGCGGCCCACTTGCTTTAACGCCTGCATAAAGCTGAGGTGCGCGATGTGATAGACGCATGCGCCCATCGACAGACTTACAGGACGATATCCCGCGCGTACCAGCTTCCAGAGATCCTGCCCGCTCAAATCCGAAGTGAACGGACGACCATCTCTCGTGCGAAAGCTTCCCTCACGCTCACGATGCTTAATGGCGGTGCCGATCGCCTGAAACTCGAGAACTCCTTCATCCATCGCATACTGCTTGAACACGAGGCGAACACCAACCACGCCGTCAGCGCCGAGCAGATCCGCTTCTTCTTCCATGCGCGTCATCGCCAGCTCTCGCGCATCGTACATCGCGCCGGTCAACACAGGAAGTTCCTGACTCACGCTCCATTTCTGCCACTGAAAGCCGACGTGATAGATGGAAGAGCCAAGCACCAGGCCCAGTGAGTCGAAGCCTGCCTGTTCGACAAGAAGGAATTCGTCAACAGAAAGGTCGCTCGTGAAAAAAACCGGGCGGTCGCCCGTGCCTCGCATTGCCCGCAGACGCTCCGCGGCACCCTTGGGAAGATTGGCGGTAGATCCCTGCACGTAATCCGGCATCGATACTCCTTATTGAAAAGTCATTTCAGTCAAGACCGGCGCATCATCAACTGTTCGCGGAGCTCAACCAGGTCCGGAGCGCGTCGCGCC
>JANYKY010000331.1 GCA_025357975.1 Gemmatimonadaceae bacterium | reverse complement strand
ACCTGCGGGCCGTTGCCGTGAACGATGCAAAGGTTCCAGCCCTCGCGCGCCAGGTCGACAATCGGACCAAGGCTCTCGCGAGTATGTCGAAACTGGTCGGCAATCGTCGACCGCTCGCCAGGCGGAGACAACGCGTTTCCACCCAGTGCGACGACAGCGGTGCGCGTCGCTCTCTCGCTCATCGCTTCTCGATCACGGCGCCGAGCGAATCGAATGCAGCGCCAAAGGCTTTCAGGTCAGCGGCCTCGAGCGCGCTTTTCATGCGGGCATAAAGTCTGGTCACGTCAGCACGGAATGAAGCTTCGCTGCCCGGCGGGAAATTACTCGGAGTTACAGCGGCCGGCGCGGAGCGGCGAGACGCTGACAACTCGTCGAGGAGATCCGGCGCACCTGGCCTGATCAATTCCGGGAATGCCGCCCGCCACGCCGTCGCGATTGCGTCGGCTCCTGGAGTTGGGACCATCACTGTTCGGCCGGTGGTCGCGTTTACCAGCGCTGTCCCGCTATGCCTGAAGTAACTCCTGTCCGCGCCCGCGAGCGTGTAATGTTTGCTCAATGGGTACGTGTCCGACGCCGAATAAAGCTCTACCACCCACGTGAGGGAATCTCCGAGATACGCGGGAACTACATCGCTTCCCTGCGCGTAAATCGGAAACAGCGCGTAGACCCGGCTTCTCACATCTCTCGTTCTTACCACCTTGGCGTCGGCAGGAAGTGAGCTCCACAACAAGTCGAGCCGCTGTTCCGCCCACGCATTGGCAAGGCGCTGAATGCCTGTCCCAAGTGCCGGAGCAGCGACGGACGCACCTCTCCTGACTATTGCGGAGCCGGAGGCGCCAGGATACACAACCGCGCTATCGCGGGCTACTGACATCACCCGTGCGACACGGCTCGAATCCACGAATGATGCGAAGCGTGCAACCTCTTTTGGCACCGCCGACAGGTCAGTTCTCGCGAGACCATATGCCCTCCCCGTGTAAGCGGCCCTCGTAGCGGTATACGGAGCATCCCGCGACGTCTGCCCTGTAGCCATGGCGATCTGCCGAACAACTGATGGAAGAATCAGATCGAGTGAAACGGAAAAAATCAGGACGGCGCTGACCGTAAAAAATCCAGCTCTCACCTGGCCGGTCCAGCCGCTGATGAGCACTAGCGCCGCGGCGGCTACAGTGCCAACTGACAGCGAGAGATACGCGGGAACCAGCCACTGATGATCGACGTACGAGAACATCCCGTCCGCACCGCTGCCGTGAATCAGGAGCTGATATCCGTCGAGACGATAGCTCCACGCCATCGTCAGCAGGAACAGCGATGAGAGGATCGACAAATGCCGCCTCACGCGCACTGAAACGTGAAACGAGCCTCGATGCCAACGCAGGCTTGGAGTCAAAGCGTAAAGTGCTATTACGAGTCCGCCAACTGCCACAAGCAGTATGAGGCACCACGTGTACACTTCGGTTTCGAGTGGCAGCCAACTGGTGTAAAAACTGAGGTCCACCTGAAAAAACGGATCGCTTTCACCGAACCGGGCGCCAGCCCGCAGCATCGCAAGGCTCTCCCACTGTGGTAGCGAGAGGGTCATGAAGATCGCAACGCCGATCGACAAAAAGAATGCGAGCCGGTCGAGTTGACGTTGCGGCACGGCCTCACCGAATTCGACGTTGCCCAGTCGCCTTGGGAAAGCCAGTGACACGATGCTCCGCCTGATAGCGAACAGATTCACGAGCGCAAAGAGGGCGGCGAATGTCGCGGACGCGATCTGGATCACGAACGAGTCATTCATCCGCTCGCGCCAGAGTGCTGACGCGCCGAGCGTGTCGTACCACGAATACTCGGCGTAGACGACCGCGACCAACCGGCCGACGAGGAGAACAGCCGCGCCCGCGACGAGCCCGACAACGAGCCGCCGCCGAGCGCTCACATCAAATGGCGACGCCCTGCTGGCGCAGCCATCCTTCGAGTTCGGCGCGAATCTCGACGACCTGAGCCTGGCTACGCGCCTCGACTCGCATCACCAGCACGGGCTGCGTGTTGGATGCGCGTATCAATCCCCAGCCGTCGCCAAACAGGACACGGACTCCATCGACTTCGATCACGTCATGATTGGTGGAAAAGTGCTTTCGAGCAGCGTCGACGATCTCGAATTTTTTCTCGTCCGGGCAGTCGATCCTGATCTCGGGAGTCGAAACGAAATGCGGGACGTCCGTCATCATCTCCTTCACGCTCTTTCCCGTATCTGCGATGATGCGAAGCAAGCGGGCCGCTCCGTAGAGCGCGTCATCGAAACCATACCAGCCTTCCGCGAAGAACATGTGTCCCGACATTTCACCTGCGATTGGCGCATGCGTCTCATGCATCTTTTCTTCAATCAGCGAGTGTCCCGTCTTCCACATGAGCGGCACGCCTCCCGCCTTCTCCACTTCTTCAGGCAATGCCTGCGAACACTTCACGTCGAAAATGATAGGCTGGCCTTTTCCGGTTCTTCTCAGCACGTCACGTGCATAGATGACAAGGAGGTGGTCGCCCCAGATAATTCTTCCGTCTTCGTCAACGACGCCGATTCGGTCGGCATCGCCATCGAACGCGATTCCAAGCTCGGCCTTGTCCGCAGCTACTGCTGCAATCAGGTCCACCAGATTTTCTGGAACCGTCGGATCGGGATGGTGATTGGGGAAAGTCCCGTCGCTATCGCCAAACAGAATCCGCGACGGCAGCCCGATCTTGTCGAAGAGCTTATCCGCGACGAGAGCTCCTGCTCCATTTCCACAGTCTGCGACGCATCGAATTGGTCGTGAGATCTTCCCGATTCGCGCTGCGACGTCATCTACGTAACGGTCGATAACGTGTTCGCTTCTGAGCTTCCCCTGCCCCGAGGAGAAAGATTCCGCAACGGCGATGTCGTAGATGCGCTGAATGTCGTCACCGTAAATCGATCGCTTGGCGACCCCGAGCTTGAACCCGTTGAACTCGGGCGGATTATGCGAGCCAGTTATCTGTATTCCGCCGGCGACGTCGAGGTTGTGCTGGGCCCAGTACGCTACGGGCGTTGGAACCACACCGATGTCAACGACGTCGATTCCGCTTTCAAGAAGTCCACCCACAAGCTCTCGCTGGAGCTCCTCGCCGCTCGGCCGGTTGTCGCGTCCGACCGCAATGGCTCCGCTGGTATTGCGCGCGTTCAAAAAGGCGGCGTATGCACGTCCCACGGAACGCGCGACCGCAGGTGTTAAGTCCTTACCTGTAACACCACGGATGTCATACTCGCGAAAAATATTTCTCGACAGCACGCGGCCTTCAGGGATTCGAGGCGGCAGTGACTGGCGGGGCGTTGTGGGCGGCAACCGGGACGACATTACCGCTTCTTTGGGTCCATCGAACAACGGGGTTCGGCAGGACCCCGAGAATGAGAATAAGAATCGCCGCCGCGGCGATCACGAACCGTGTCCATCCGCCAGTGCGTTGGAACGGCAGCGCATTTTCATTGCGAGGCCGCATGAACATTACCATCACGACGTACATGTAGTAGCCTGCTGAGACGAGGCTCGTCAGTACGAGAATGATGGCGAGCTTGGTTTGCGGCACAGGCGCCTGCAGAGCCGACTGAATGATCCAGTACTTGGCGAAGAAACCGATTCCGCCAAAAATCGGGAACCCAAGCAGCGCGAGCATGAACACCGCCATCGCGGACGCAAGCCATGGCCTGACGGTCCAGAGACCCGCATAGTCTTCGATATTGAGTTGAGACGCACCGTCGCGCTCGAGCGCCGCGATGACGCCAAACGCGCCGAATGTGGCAAGTGTGTATGCGACCAGGTAGAACATGAACGCGGCAGTCGATGCCTGCGTCGACGTCGCGATCGTAACCAGGATATATCCGGCATGAGCGATGCTCGAATACGCGAGCATTCGCTTGATGTTCTTCTGCGTTAGCGCTACGAGATTTCCGGCGATCATCGTGACGACAGCCAGCCACCAGATTGGTCCGTGCCAGCTCGATGTGACGCCCGAGAAGGCTTCGAGCCATACTCGAAGGAAAGCAGCAAACGCAGCCGCCTTTACTGCCGCAGCCATGTACGCCGTAATCGGTGTCGGCGCACCTTCGTATACGTCCGGCGCCCACATGTGAAACGGGGCCAGCGCTACCTTGAATCCGAAACCGATAGTCAGCAGGGCGATGCCAACTACAAGCATCGAGTTAGAGCTCAGGCCCACCTGTGCCACACGCTCGCCAATAAGAGTCAGGTTGGTCGTTCCTGTCGCTCCGTAAATCAGCGCTATGCCATATAGTAGAAAAGCAGTCGAGAACGCTCCAAGGAGAAAATACTTTAGCGCTCCTTCAGCCGACTTCTCGCTTCTCCGATTGAGACCAGCAAGCACGTACACAGCCACAGACATGATCTCGACGCCGAGGAAAACGATCATGAGATCGCGAGCGGCTGCAAGAGTCATCATCCCGGACGTCGCCAGAAGCAAAAGCACGTGCGACTCCGCCGCGGTAATTCCTTCCTTCGCGTTGTAATCCATCGACAGCGCGATCGTTCCAATCGTGGCAACGAGAAAGACTATATCGGCCGTCCAGCGGAAGTTGTCGACCGCGATAATTCCTGGCAGACTCGATGCGCCGCGCGCAATGTAGAATGCGATCGCAATGATTACAGTGACGCAGAGAATGATGCTTGCCACTCCAACACTTCGCTGGTGCGCTTCGCTCTCTGGACGCCATGCGGCCCACAACAGCAGCGCCATCGCGCCGGCCATCAGCAGCATATCCGGAGCAAATGCTCCCATCAGCTGGCCCGGAACCGACAGGTCATAGATCATCTTGCGACCCTCGGCTCAGACGCAGCAACAACCGGTGGAACTCCCGCTCTCGCCTGCTGGGCGCCTTGTTCGACCATGGTGACCAGCCTTTGCGCAGAAGGCTCCATCCTGCGGAGCACCGGAGCGGGATAAATGCCGAGCCAGATGATGACGACAACGAGCGGCACCATCAGGCCAATCTCTCTCCAGTTCAAGTCTGGAATGTGTTCATTCTCTTTCTTGTCCAGGCTGTTGAACAGCACCCTCTGAATAGCCCAGAGCAGGTATGCGGCGGCGAAGATAACGCCCGTTGCAGCAACCGTTGCAAAAACCGGATATGGCTTGAACGCGCCGAGGAGCACAAGGAATTCGCCGACAAACCCGTTTGTTCCGGGCAATCCTATGCTGCTGAGGGAAACCAGAGTGAGCAGTGCGGCGAACATCGGCACCACCCTCGCAATTCCTCCATACGACTCGATCAACCGTGAATGCTTTCGCTCGTAAATCATTCCGATGAGCAGGAAAAGCGCCCCTGTCGAAATTCCATGGTTGATCATGATCATCAGCGCGCCCTGAACGCTTTGCAGGTTCAACGCGAAAATACCGAGCATGACGAAACCAAGGTGACTGACCGAGGAGTAAGCGACGAGCTTCTTGAAGTCGGGCTGAACCATCGCGACGAGCGCG